>JAWOJI010000430.1:0-8586 GCA_046481735.1 Desulfatiglandales bacterium
CATAGCGGCGCAGGAGATCGGGGCGCAGATTCGTGTCAAATGCGTCGGGGAGATGGACGACCGCCTTTCCTCCTCCGCGGGCAAGACCGGGCACGGCGAATTTATAGGTCATTGCCTCTGCAAGCCTCAGCGCGTCCTGAAGCGCGGCCTCAGGTTCAGGATAGAACTTCATCCGCGTACCCCCTGCAGCAGGACCCAAACGGGTTGAGTGAACGGCGATGAAGATCCATGCGCCCGTGGGTTTGTCATGGCGGATGATGACTTCTTCTCCGCTCCAGTTCCTGATCAGCGACTCCATCGGATCCCTCCTTTTTGTTTTTCCGCCCCGACATTTACCCGATCCCTTTCTTGAGCCTCTTGATTCGTTCCCGGGCAAAGTCGTATTCAAGCCAGTCGGTGAGAAAAGACCCCAGCGCCTCTCGATAGAAGCGAAGGGCGGTGTTCCTGTCCTTTGATCCCTCAGCCCAGAATCCCAAAGCCGTGTAACCGGTGAGGGTATCCTCGGGCCTTTCTTCGGCCTGCTTCCGCAGGGAGTCTTCTGTTTGACGCCCGTGCAGGTAAGCGCAGATTGCGAGAAACCATGGATCCCGGAGCCGACGGCATGCGCGGTTCAGCGCCGCTTCGGCTTCCGAGGCGAGGCCCTGGTAGTGCAGGATCTGGGCCTCAAGGAGGCTGAGGCTCATCCAGACGGCGTTCGGGCGGCCATGCTCTTGCGGGAACCTTGCAAGGAATTCGATGGCCTCCGGCCACTCTTCCATAGCAGCCGCGTAATAGGCCAGGGTCCCCAGAATCATGCGGTTTTCAGGATCATATTCGAGAGCCTTTCTCAGGATTCGCTGCTTTTCCTCCAGATGGATCGCCCCGTCAGCCAGTCTGCCCCAGAGCGGGACAAGCGCTTCCAGAAGCTTCCGCTTCTTCTCCATGGCCTCACCGAGAACGCCTTCAAAGCGCTCTGTCCTGCCGGCGTGCTCAGCCCACCGGTCTGGGGTGGTGAAAAGCCTGCGCCTCTCCTTCCTCACTTCTTCCAGCATAACCCGGCTCAGAAGAAATTCCCATGACTCAGGATCGCTCGAAAGGAGGGCTTCCTGGAACAGCCTTTCGGCCTCATCTATATTCGTCTCCCGCAAAGCCAGGCGGCCGCTCACATGGAATATCCAACTCCTCTCCGCTGAGGTGTACCATCCCTTTGACGCGCTTTCAACGGTCACTGCACCCTCGAGGATTCTGACCAGGTACCCCTGGAATTCAGCGGTGCTTCTCCAGTCTGCTTCAAGCAATTCCTTTCGGATCTGTTCAACCCGGCTTGTTCCCGAAAGCCAATCGATCAACACCAGCATCAGTCGCGCCTGGTTGTCTTCTGTGTCCATGGAAAGAGCCTGGGAGAAGCGAAGCCGCGCCCCCTCATACTCCGCGTTGCAGAAGTGGAGCATGCCGGCTGCGGACACCAGGGCTGGCTGCAATCCTTTTGAAAGTTCCTCGTCAGCCATGAGCATGGCCTCTGCCCACCTGCCGCTGCAGGCTGTCTCCCGGATCTTGACCAGAGCCTTCTCCTGGGAGAAATTGAGCACTCCGTTCCACTTTGCCCGGCCTCCCTTGATCTCCATGAGGAGTTCTACTGCATTCCCAATAGGAAGAATCAGGCCGATATCCCAGACGGGAGTGGCCATGGGAACCAATCCTTGGGTGAAGTCCAGGGCCACAGCGGATACAATGCCGATTGCCTTTCCCCTGGCATCAATGACCGGTCCGCCGCTGTTTCCTGCGTGAAGGGATGCGTCTATGTGAAACATGTTTTCAAAGGTGCGGCGGACGTTCCCCCGCACAACGCTCACATTCACCGTATCGGCCTGGGACCGGCTCCCCAGTGGGAATCCCAACGCAATTACCCGGCTGAGCTTGGGAAGCTTTCGGGGCTCCATGGCAAGATCAAGAGGGATTGGAGTCAGTCCCGGCGGAACCCTGTCTATTTTCATTACTGCAAAGTCATCTTTTAGAGGCGAAGCCAGAATTTGTCGAGCCCGCATTGGGGGTTTGCCCACGCCTGCGATGCCGAGATAGGGGGGTGATTCCGTGGTGAAGGCGTTTTCGATGAAAAAGAAATCCGTGAGGTCAGGGCTTTCAATCATGTGGCCGGTGCGGTTGAAGGCGCGTTCTCCCTCCATCCAGAGGAAACTCCTGTGCCCGAAGGCGAGGGATGCGCGCCGCATCCGGAGATGGCGTACGGTACTTTCAAAAAATGGGTCTTCGAGCCACGGGCAAGCAACGTGACGGTTGGTGAGCAGGTAGCCCCCTTGGTCGACCAGGAAGGCCGTCCCCTCAGCGACATTGTGATACACCCTCTCTCCGTCGGCCTCAAGCCAGTATTCGACGAGCAGGAACGCCAGGGATCGTGCATATTGATTGGCATAACTCTCCAGCATGGTTTCCACGTCCTCCCGAGGGGTTTCCCGGGTAAGCCATGCAAGGGCTCCGGCAAAAAACATGGCAATCGCAACGACTGCAGGAAACCATGCCCATTTTTTCGGCCTTCGGGCCGGCACGGCCGGCCGGGCAGGGAGGCCTCCCGGCGGGGGAAAATCGCGCTGCTGCAACTCCCCCTGAATTCTCTGGAGAGAAGAAGCAATCTCCTCCATGGAAGAAGGCCTGAGATCAGGATCATCCGCAAGCATGACCCTGAGAAGAACCTTCAGCTGCTGCGGAACATTGAGGGTTTCAATGTTCTTCAGATAGTCGGTCGTGTCCAGGTCCGACGAAAGCAGCTCCACAAAAACCTTGCCCAGCGACCAGATGTCGCTCCTGAAATCCAGCGGCCTTTCGTTCAAGATATCCGGATGGGAGGAAAGAAGCTTCTTGAGCATCGGAGAGGGACGGTCCAGCCAGGGGTCGATGAAGCGGGAGAGCTTGAAGTCTATCTTGATCCTGATTTGCTCATGTTCGCCCTTCGTCGCCATAATGTCGCTGAGAATAAGATGCGGAATAAAGTGGCCATGCCGGTGCAGAAAAGAGAGAATGGAAGCGGTCTGCTGAAACAAATCCAGAGCAAAGGCCATGTCCCCCATACGGCCGGATGCAAGAAGAGAACCCCATGTTTCCGAATCGATCCACTCGCTGAGGCGGTACCAGAGGCCGTCTTCTGTGCGCCTGATCGCATCGTGCCGGACCAAGCCTTCATGGCTCAGCTCCTTGAGTGCTTCCAGTTCCCTCTGGAGTCTTGCGGCCACTTCCTCGTTTACGCCTGAATCCGGTGCGAAGAGGCGGATCATCACATGATCGTCGGTTCCTTCTCGGACGGCGTGGCAGAGGAGGCTCGAATATCCCTCACGGAGGATGTCAACGATACGATAGCCGTTGATGGAGCGCCGTCCCTCGCCGATTTCACTGCCGCATGAGGGGCAGGATTTTATGTCCTCTGCTACGGATTGTCCGCAAACCGAGCAAATCTTCATGAGGCGTCCCCCCTGAGGAGCAATTGATTAACGCTCAAAAAGGAAATGGTGTCAAGTGCCAAGAGGCGCTGCGCCGGCCGCATGTCTCTGAGGGGCTGTGCCCGGATCCTCTTTTGCTGCACCGTCGAAGCCTCCGGCAGCTTCTTTGCGGAGGGCGCTGATGATGGAAGTGATGGTCACGGTCGAAACAATGATGGCGCCCCCTGTCAGTGCGTATGTTCCGGGGGCCTCTCCTATTGCGAAGAACACCCAGACGGGATTGAACACAGGTTCGATGACTGCGATGAGGTTTGCCTGAACGGCGGAAACACGCCTGATTGCAATGGAGAACAAAATGGCCGACACTCCGATCTGGACCACTCCCAAGACCGCGATGGCGAGGAGTGATTTTAGGGTTACGTGGGGCGCCGGCAGAAAGCAGGATATGATGAGGCAGACTCCAGCCGTGAGCCAGTGGGAGAGAAGAATCGATTCAAGGGGCGAACCGTCTTTTTGCATGCGCATGAACACGAAATAAAAACTGAATGTGATGGCGGAGAGGAATGCAAGTAAATGAAAATGATGATCGAGGCGATGAGGCTGCGCATGCCCGCTATTGCGAAGGGGTTCCAGTCGATCACTTTTATAAACAATCCTGCGATGCTCCACAGGAATGCCGTGGCCGCCATGGCCAGAATTCCTGCGCTTCTGCTCGGAGTTTCCATTCCTCTTTTTCGATCGCCCCTTCGACCACCGCTCATGAAACCGAATCGCCGGATGACATGGCCCTCAGGTCGCTTGCATCTCCATTTCTTCGGACCGTGATCATTCCCGCCGGCGAGAGTTTGAGCTATCATACCTCAAGCCTCTCGGCATCTTCAATGCTTAGTCGGCGGCAGAGGAGCAGGGCTTGATGCCGGATCTGCAATCGGACCGGTTTCTCGGCGAAGGCTTCGGGACTGTCTAATATGGCGATGGACGGGGCCGGATCCAGGATGAAATACCCTGATAAGAGGGGGAAACGTCTCCAAGCGCCCAGGAAGAGCCATAGCGGGGGAAGTGACAAGATATGCCTTGAAGGGATGCCCTGCAAAGTGTTATCCTCGCCTACTCCAACAAATGTTGTGACACGACAGGGAGGATCCGAACCATGAGGAGAAAAGCCTCGCATCCGGCTGCGGCGAAGGCGATCGAGAGAAAACCTAAATTTCAGGGGTGGAGAACCACTGATGAGGAGGAAATCGAAAGGAGACGCCTTCGGGCGTCTCAAGAGCCTTTCGTGATCAATCCGTCTGAGCCGAGCCATACATTCTACGGAAGATTCGCGTGTCACTCCAAGGCGAGCGGCAGGACCTACCTGGTGGAAATCCGCTCCCTGACGCAATTGGAGAATTCCTGCCAGTGTCTTGACTTCCTCTCGAACGGCTTGGGTACCTGCAAGCACATAGAGGCGGTTCTATCCCATGCAGCAGGAGGGCATAGGCGCCGTTTCGCCCAGGCTGCGGCGGAGGGATCCCCCATGGTGGAGGTTTATCTTTCCCGCTACCAGGGCCCCGAGATCAAGGTTGCATGGCCCGTCCGAGCTTCCAAGGGGGCCAAAGAACTCCTTTCCCCATTTTTCTCGAACGACGGCTCCCTGCTGGCAGACCCGGTAGAGGCGTTTCCCGCTGTGAAGAGGGCCTTGCACCTGTCCTACGAGGCGATCAAAAAAGAGGTCCGCATCGGGATGGAAGTGGAGGCATGGGTTGAAGACCAGAGGAGGCGACGGGAGCGAAGCAAGGCGAAGGATTCGTTTCTGCTGGATGTCCGGGAAGGAAAACAGACACTCGATTTCCTCAATCTGCCTCTTTACCCCTACCAGAAAGAGGGATTGCTTCACCTGTGCTTCGGTGAACGCACAATGCTGGCCGACGAGATGGGACTGGGCAAGACCGCCCAGGCCATAGGCGCCTGCGAACTTCTGAGGCAAAGAAGAAGAGTCGAAAGGGTCCTTGTGGTATCTCCCGCCTCGCTTAAAGCTGAGTGGGAGGAGCAAATCTCCAAATTCACGGGTCTTCCCGTGAAGATCATTTGGGGAACTCGTGGGGCTCGCCTGAAAAAGTACCGGGAGCCCTCCTTCTTCTACCTGACCAATTACGAGCAGGTTCGGAGCGACTACAGCGAACTCATGGAAATCCTTGCGCCGGACCTGGTGATTCTGGACGAGGCCCAGCGCATCAAGAACTGGAATACCAAGACAGCCAAAATGGTAAAAAGGCTTTCCAGCCCCTATGCCTTTGTCCTGACTGGAACTCCCCTGGAGAACCGCATCGATGAGATCTATTCGATCATCGAATTCCTCGACCCCCAGGTATTCGGCTCTCTTTTCCGGTTCAATCGGGAATTTTATGAGCTGGATGAAAAGGGCCGTCCGTCAGGATACAGGAACCTTGAGGAGCTGCACCGCCGCATAAGGCCGCTCATGCTGCGAAGGCGAAAGGAAGAGATTGAAGATCAGTTGCCTGCCAGGACGGTCAACAATTATTTCGTGGCCATGGAGCCGGAGCAGCGGACCAGATACGGGGAATTTCAAGAACGTGTGGCGAGACTCCTTGCGGTCGCAAAGCGCCGTACGCTCACCAAAGAGGAATTCGAAAAACTCCAGAAATGGCTCGCTTGCATGCGCATGATCTGCGACACTCCGTACATCCTGGACCAGGAGTGCCGCATATGCCCGAAACTTCATGAACTAGCCGCGCTTCTTGATGATCTGACAGGCCAAAACGGCAACAAAGTGCTCCTGTTTTCCGAATGGGAGAGAATGCTCTTCCTCGTTCGGGACCTCGCCGAAGAGATGGGTATCCCCTTTGCCTGGCACACCGGGTCTGTGCCACAGCAGAAACGCAGGCACGAAATTCGCAGGTTCAAGACAGATCCTGATTGCCGCCTTTTCCTTTCCACTGATTCCGGGAGCGTTGGGCTGAATCTGCAGGAGGCCAGCGCCGTCGTCAACCTGGATCTGCCCTGGAACCCTGCAAAACTGGAACAACGCATCGCAAGGGCATGGAGGAAACATCAAACAAGATCCGTAAGCGTCATTAACCTGGTCTGTGAGAACAGCATCGAGCACAGGATGCTCGGGCTTCTTTCCCAAAAGCAGCAGCTTGCGGATGCAGTTCTGGACGGCCGCGGCGACTTCCAGGTTATCAAGATGCCTTCGGGCCGTGCAGCCTTCATGGAACGAATGCAGGCTCTCATGGGCGGTGAAGAGGAAAGGCCCCGGGCAAAGGCCGAAGTACCGCCCGAATCCAAGAAAGCCGTTCCCAGCGATCCCTACAAGGCTTTTCACGAGGACGTGTTCGGTCGTCTTTCCGACCGGCTCCTGTTGCTGGAAGCGTGCCGCAGCGCCACAGGCCAAGCCACAATTCTTCTCGTCGTCCAGGGGGACCCCGAGACATTTAGGCCTGTCGCGGAGAGGCTCGTGCAGCAAAACTTCACTCCGTTCGGAGATGTTCCTTCCCTGGAGCTGATGGACCGAATGACGTATGAGACCATAAAACGGCTGGTAGACACCGGTGTTCTGAAGAGCGACAAGCGGGATGTTCGTCAGCTTCACTCCAACCCGGCCCTTGGCGAGGTCCCGCCGGAAAGGGACCGCTTTCACAAAAGGGCGCGGGAGGTCTTTTCAGGGGCCGAACGCAAGATGAGGATGGGGGCGGTGTTGGCCGACGGAGGCTTCCTCCTGGAGGCCCTCACCCCCATCCGGGATGCGGTGGAAGGGGCATTGAAGGCATCGGCCTACCTGGCGGGGGAGGAAGATTTGGGAGGGGGGGACAGCCCCATCCCTGTGGCCTTTATTGAATCAAGACTTGTGTCCGGTCAAATCTTGCCCGACACCGCGCCGGCCACGGTGGCACGAGTGCGCGACTCGTTGGGAAGCCGTGCCTTGAGCGATGAGGATAGTGCGCGAACACTGATTACGGAGTGCCGGAATCTTGTGGATCACGTGAGCCGTGAGATCATCAAATCCGCCATTGGATGAGCAAGGCCTTGCTCATAAAACGATGTCCACAGGTGTGGAAAGCGATCGTTGCGGACCGGGTTTTCATGGCAACACTTTCTTGAGAACCTGAACATGGCTCTCGCTTCTGAGGCCTAACGGCTTTTCCATGAGTTCGAAGTGTGCGTCTGCATGTAGAAGAATGGCACCTGCTTGAAGTGCACAGCTCGCTATCAGAACATCTGTAGATGGGATAGTGAGGCCCCTGCGCCTCAGTTTGAATCCACAATCGCAGGCTATTTGCCAAAGCTCATCGTCGGTTTCAAGGGTATCAAGCGCGTCAAGACGACTCTTGAGCCTTCTGAATTCCCTGTCGGTCCTCGCACCCGAAAGAATTTCGAGCTTTATCATGCCTGTCGTGATAACGGCGTCCTCTTTGAGCAATGCATCGATTCGCTCCCTGCAATATTGATGAATCACGTTCTCCAGAATTAGGGTATCAAGAGATTTTTCGCGTCAACTCCTCATTCATGGTTTTCTTTCAGTCAGCTTTCCTCTTTCCCAAATCCTGCTTGCAAGATGCACGAACCCCCGCGGGCGACCAAAACAAAAAAACGCCTCAAGGAGTTCTCCGTTGACCCTCAAGAGAGAATCACCTATCTTTCACACATACTTCTTGTCGCCATTTCCAGGGAAAGCATGTCCAAAGCGTCCCGAGGATTTCAGATTTTTGCGAAGCCCATCGGCCCTCTCTGCAACATGAGGTGCCGGTACTGCTACTACCTGGAGAAGGAGCGTTTATACCCGGCAGGGGAGTCGTTCCGCATGCCCCATGACCTCCTGGAAACCTACCTCGTCCAGCACATGGATGCTTGGATCCTCGGGACATCTGCCGGCGAGGGCTGGCTGCCGTAAGAATTCCTGCTTTTGGTCATATTTCTCTTGACTCCGTGTCGCTCATTCTTGACGTGTCCCTTGAGTTCGCATATAGATGAAACATACGCAGGCGGTGCGAGAAAATGGCGGATTTCAGCAAAGCTTTCAGCATTTCGGCGGCTGCGAGGGGCGGATATTCTGCGACCTCGGAGGGTGCGGAGATTTACAGGGGCATCGACAGGCGATTTCACCCGGCATGGGATGGCTGGGAGATTGTGGATGCCCTCAAGTTCGCAGCGAGCGACG
>JAWOJI010000038.1:0-10617 GCA_046481735.1 Desulfatiglandales bacterium
TTGCCCCCCGACGGTGTCCCCCTGCTTCTACGGCGTCGACACGCCGAGCCGGCAGGACCTGATCGGCGCGACGCACACACTCGACGAGATTCGCGACTTCGTGGAGGCCGACAGCCTGGCGTATCTGAGCCTCGCCGGCCTCCGGGAAGCGGTGGGGTGACGGGAGAACCGACCTCTCCTCGCTTGAGAGTGAGAATGACATGGCCGTCCTGGCCGTCCAGTCTCCCAACTTTTTCGGCGTGATCGAAGACCTGGAGAAGTGCGCAAAGCAGGCCCATGACCAGGGAGCTCTGTTTGTCACAACCTTCACGGAGCCCCTGGCGTACGGACTCCTGAAGAATCCTGGAAGTTTTGGCGCAGACATCGCCGCAGGAGAAGGACAGAGTCTGGGGATCCCTCAATCCTTTGGCGGGCCTGGGCTAGGCATATTCGCAACCAAAATGAACCACGTGAGAAGCATGCCCGGACGACTGGTGGGCAAAACGACCGATGCCGAGGGTCGCCGGGGATTCGTGCTTACCCTGGCAACTCGTGAGCAACACATTCGGAGAGAAAAGGCCACCTCCAATATATGCACGAACAACAGTCTTTGCGCAGTGGCGGCCACCATGTACATGGCCTGTCTCGGCGCGTCGGGGATCGGTGAACTCGCTCAACTCAACCACGACAAAGCGGAGTACCTGAAGAAATCTCTTGAGAAGGAAGGGTGTGGGATCCCTTTCCACTCACCCACTTTCAATGAATTCGTGGTCGAAATGCCGGTCGGTTTTGAGAAAACCTATCAGCGATTGATCGAAAAGAAGATCGTGGCAGGTCTTTCTCTGGAGACCTTTTTCCCGAACCTTAAGAACCACTACCTCTTCTGTGTCACGGAGACAAAGTCAAAGCAGGACGTGGACAATTTTGTAAGGGAGCTGAAGCTGTGAAAAACATCTTGGGAACAACAGGGCTGATTCTAAACGAGCCTCTGCTCTGGGAAAAGGGAAAGCCTGGAAGAAGAGGGTTCTCCCTCCCCTCGCGCGATGTGGAGTTCTCTCCCGTGGAAGAGAGTCTCTTGTCTCCCGGCCCCGACTTCCCGGATCTCAGCGAAGTGGATGTGGTTCGGCACTTCACTCGCCTTTCCACCTGGAATTTCGGCGTCGACACCGGCACGTACCCGCTCGGATCCTGCACGATGAAGTACAACCCGAAAATCAACGACAAGCATGCCGCATTGCCGGGGTTTTCCGCCGCGCATCCCCTCCTCCCCCGGAAGGCCTCACAGGGTCTCATAAGACTCATGGTCGACCTCGAGCGCTTTCTGGCCGAGATCACAGGCATGGATGCTGCAACGCTCCAGCCCTCTGCGGGAGCCCAGGGAGAGCTCACAGGCATGCTCATCATGCACGCGTACCACAAGAGCAGGGGAAGGAAGCCTTCCAAGATCCTTGTGCCTGATACCGCGCATGGAACAAACCCTGCAAGCGCGGCCCTCTGCGGGTATCGGCCGGTACCGGTGGCATCGAACGAGCAGGGCATCCTCTCGGTCGAGAGTGTCGCCAAAGACATGGACGAAGACACGGCTGGGATCATGATTACCAATCCCAACACGCTCGGGCTTTTCGAAGAGAACCTCAAAGGGATTGTAGAACTCGTCCATGCCAAAGGTGGGCTCGTATACGGGGATGGGGCCAACATGAACGCCGTCATGGGAATGATGGACGTAGGCTGCACCGGCTTGGACGTGCTTCACCTAAATCTGCACAAGACATTTTCCACCCCTCACGGGGGAGGTGGGCCGGGAGCCGGCCCGGTCTGTGTCAGAAAACACCTTGAACCTTTCCTGCCCGTGCCAAGGCCGATAGAACAAGAAGGAGAGTATGCGCTTTCCTATGAGTTCCCGCAAAGCATCGGCAAGCTGCACGCGTTCTATGGAAACGTGGGCGTGATGATACGCGCCTACAGCTACATCCGCACCATGGGAGGCGCAAATCTCAAGAAAGCCAGCGGACTTGCGGTACTGAATGCGAATTACGTCAAGGAGCGGCTCAGGGGAACTTTTCACCTTCCCTACGACCGGCCCTGTATGCACGAGTGCGTTTTCACCGACAAGTACCAGTCAAGCTTCAAGGTGACGACCCTGGACATAGCCAAACGCATCATGGATTATGGTTTTCATCCGCCGACAGTCTACTTCCCGCTGGTCGTGAACGGAGCTATCATGGTCGAACCCACTGAAACGGAATCCAAGGAGGATCTCGATCTTCTCATCGACTCTCTCATGGCCATCGCTAAGGAGGCAGAGGAGAGTCCCGATCTTTTGCGACAAGCACCCGAGAAACCGAAATTGCGAAGACTGGATGAAACCGGAGCGGCAAGGAAACCTTGCCTGGCAGGGTGAATCAGACGGCAGCAGAGAGTACGCAGTGAGCAGCAAACAGGACGCGCAACAGGCAGCATGGTAAAAATGTTCGTAATGTTGTGCATCACAGAAGAGATGCAAGGATGAAAATCCTCAATGTTTTCTCCGCTTCTTACTGCTTACCTCCTACTGCTGACTTTGTCATTTTTTAGGCTTCCGCTTTGCACAGGGCGAAGAGAATAGATGCAGTCTTTCCGTAAAGAGTGGTACCTTGTAGATCTCGGCCTGACGGATTACCGAACGGCCTGGGCATTGCAATTGCGCCTCGTTGAAGCCAAAAGGGAAGATGTTCTGAAGGCGGACGTGGTTCTCCTTGGGGAGCATCCGGCTGTTTTTACGTTGGGCAGGCGAGGAGGCCTTTCGAACCTGAAGGTGAGCCAAGATTTCCTGGCCGGCCGCGGGATTGAAGTTCTCCATGTGGAGCGAGGGGGGGACATCACCTTTCACGGACCGGGACAATTGGTGATGTATCCTGTCGTCGGCCTGAGGACCTTGGGACTCGGAGTGCTTTCTTTCGTTGAAAAACTCGAAGAGATCATGATCCGCAGCCTTGCAGACTGGGGCATCAAAGGAAACCGGAACTCCATGAACAGAGGCGCCTGGGTGGACGAAGGAAAAATAGGAAGCGTCGGGATTGCTGTTCGGAGAGCGGTGAGCTTCCATGGATTGGCCCTGAATGTCAATACGGACTTGGAACCTTTCACATGGGTCAACCCTTGCGGGCTTCACCAGGTCTCCATCACATCCATGAAACAGATGCTGGGCAAGGGTGTTCCCATGCAGGAGGTCAAGGAAGCAGCCACACGCCACACGGGAGACGTTTTCGCCATCCAGTCGGCGACGGTTTCCATTCAGGAGTTGGAAGGAGAACTCGGCCTTCCAACGTATCGGCCTTTTTCCGCTAACATGACATGAACACCGGGAACAAGGACAAAACTCGCTTGCCCAAGCCTCCCTGGTTGAAACGGAGAATCCCTTCCGGCAACACCTACCAGGCTGTGCGAACCCTGCTCAGGGAGACGCGTCTTCACACGGTTTGCGAGGAAGCCTCATGCCCCAACCTGGGGGAATGTTTTTCTCAGGGCACGGCCACGTTTCTCATATTGGGGGATCGTTGCACCCGCAACTGCCGCTTCTGCGCCGTAGCCCACGGCCCCAAGGGCTCTCCGGATCCCCGGGAACCTGAACGGGTGGCGCACGCAGTGAAGGCAATGAATCTCAAGTACGTGGTCATCACATCGGTCACGAGGGATGATCTGCCCGACGGGGGCGCGGAGATTTTTGCCCGGACGATACACGCCCTGCATGGACAATGCAGAGGCACAGCCGTGGAAGTGCTGATCCCCGATTTTCAGGGCAGCGATGAAGCACTTGAGAAAGTCCTGAGCGCCGGCCCTGATGTCCTGGGCCACAACCTCGAAACCGTGCCTCGGCTTTACCCTGTGGTACGACCGGGTGCGCGTTACGGAAGATCTCTCCGCCTCCTCCGCCGGGTTCCGGAGTTGTGTGATTCGATACCCACAAAGTCAGGACTCATGCTTGGTCTCGGCGAATCCGATGATGAAATACGCAGCGCCTTGGATGACCTCATGTCGGCAGGCTGCAGCATGCTCACCCTCGGCCAGTACCTCCAGCCCTCACAGCACCATCTTCCGGTGGCGCGGTTCGTCCCCCCTGAGGAGTTTGAGCAATGGAAAGAGATTGCCCTGCAGCTGGGCTTCAAGAAAACGGAGAGCGGTCCCTTTGTGCGCAGTTCCTACCACGCACAGGAGCTTTACGAGGGTGCCAAGCAGTCGAGTAATGGAAGGATGAAGCAATGAAGCGCACAGAGAATTTTATTTCTCCGTTGCATTTCCTTGATTCCCGCGTTATGGTTCTCCGGCGGTTCGAGCAAAACCCTTGCATAGGGCGCCGGTGCAGGAAAGCCGAGCCCCGATCTGTCAAAAAGGAGCATGAGGGATGACCACCTTGCACGTCATGGAAGGACCTGCGAAAGGCAAACAGGTTGATCTGGAAAGCGATATTGTTTTCGTAGGGAGAGGCGCAAAAAACGACATTCAAATCAATGATTACACGGTTTCCCGGATGCACCTGAAAATTTTCAGCATTGGAACAGCGGTTTTCGTCGAAGACCTGAAGAGCTCGAACGGAACCCTTGTGAACGGTGTACCTCTTGAACCGGGCGAAGGCCGCCAGGTTGAAGGAGAGGACTTGATCGCCCTGGGAGACACGGTAATCCGGTTGGTGGAGGGGATCTCATCCGGGGATCCCGATTTTGGAGCGACTGCGAGCAGACCCTCTCAAGACCGCAACGACGCACCCCCAATGCGCGAAACCGAAGAACGGCGATCGAGCTCCTTTCGAGAAATGGAGTTCATTTCACAGCTCTCGGAGATCCTGCGAAGTCCTGTCAAACTCGGGGAAGCACTGGAGTTCCTCTCGCAGCAACTTTTGGATTTGCTGCCGAGAATCGATCGCGTCGCCGTTTTCACTCGTGATCAAGAGACAGCAGAGCTCAAGCAATCCGTCACGAAGAAAAAAACTGAGAAGGTTTCCGAGCCTTTCAGCTTAGAAGCCGTGAAAGAGGCATTCTCTCGAGGAAGAGCAGTCACCGTTGCGGATGCGACAAATCAAGCGCCCTCCTATGACGTGGATGAAGGAGGCACCATGCAGATCAAGTCCCTTCTTTGCGTCCCCATGACAGCCCATGCAAGGGTGTTGGGAGCCCTTTACCTGGATGGGATTGAAGGGCCCTATGCCTACAGAAATGAGGATGCCCTTTGGGTCGAAACAGCCGGAACTCTCATCGCCTACGCCCTCGAGAATGCCGAGCTCTCCTTCAGGATGTCGAGGATCGCCGATCTATCTTCTTCAAAAAACTAGCGATTTGAAATAATCCTTGATTTTTCTTTTTGGAATCTTATTATAACATTTGAAATGTGGTTGCGTGAAACATCGTCCTGGTAATTGTTTTTGCGCTCTTTGTATTTGATTCTTTTCTGCGTTCCTCTATATCGACCTTGATCAGAGCTCCTTCCCATGCCTAGGGGGAAAGGGCTTGTTCCTATATATCCTCCATTCTCCGGTAAGTACATTGGTGTGAAGTTTTTTGCCAAGAAAAGGCAGCGGCTTTCCCATGTCAGCCTTTTTCGCTGGGAATGATTTTTGGGAGGAGCCTTCGTTACATACAGGCAAGTATCTGAAACAAAACAGGATACGCTGCAAAACCCGGCTTTGGCAGGGGATTTGCTGAGGAATCATCCTGTCCTGATCTCGGCCCGGCTCTTTTTCAATGCCTTGCGGTTTCCCCGAAAAGAGCCCTTCACAGGACAGGAAAAAGCGAATTGAAACGCACTGTGATGAAGTTGTCAAAAACACACATTTTTTTCATCCCTCAAGGTCTTGGCAAAACAAGGGGACTCACTGTGTCCAGGCTTCTCGGCCGCGTCTCACTGGGACTCCTTGTGTTCGTAACCGTTGCGGTGACTTACCTTCTGTGGGAGTACCCTAGCATCGAGGAGTCAAAGCAGGAACTGGCGCGACTGGAATTCGCGAACAAAGAGCAAAGAGAGCAGCTTGTGGGGATGGCCGGTGAAATCGTTCTTCTCGCAGAAAAGCTGGCTGAGTCACAGGGAGTAACGGGCCATGACCAGACGATCGCCGAGCTCAAAGGAAATGTGGAGCGAATATCCTCTCAGGAAGGGGGCCGGGAACCAACCGGTATCATGATCTCCGGGCTTCCTCCTTCTGCCTCTTATGGAACCATGATTCGGGGAATGCACGAGAGCCTTGAGTACCTTCATGCGGAAATCAGCGCCGTCGCGCTTCTCCGCGGCAGCGAGAGATTTGATCTCGCATGGAAAGCCGATGAATCGCCGGGGCAATCGATTGATGCCGAGAAGGCGGCCCGATTCTATAAACGAACCATGATCAAGAGTCAGCTGAGAACCATTGCCCGCGAACTTGGCCTTGCGCCCCGGCTTGCGCTCAGCATGGCTCAAGTGGAATCAGGCTTCGACCACAAGGCTGTGTCCCCGAGAGGAGCCATCGGCGTGCTTCAAATTACGCCAAGACTTGCATCCGAGCATTTTGAGGTCGATCCGGAAATGCTCTTCGATCCTGAAATCAACATCCGGATCGGACTGCTTCACATGAAGTACTTGCTTGAGCGTTTCGAGGACAATATTGATCTCTCGCTGGCTGCCTACAACGCGGGCGTGCGGCGTATCATCACTGCAGGATACAGGGTTCCCTCCATCACGGAGACGAGAGAGTATGTGAGAAAGGTGAAAGCGGCCATGAACGACTACGTGGCTGTCACATCCTGGGAAAACTAGCAAGCTCACTGCAGCAATGCTGTTCCGTCTCTCCGTCTACCGAAGAATGCATTTCTTGACCCACATCTCAGCAATTGATTTGAGTCTCTTCATTTCATCCATATCGTATCCGGGTTGGATGTCGACGAAGAACTCGGGATGAAGAAGTTGGGCGCCCCGGAAACTTTGAAGCGCGTAAAGCGAAGCCCCTTCTACGATCTCTCCGATCTGTTCGATCACACGTCTATCCACGAGAGGCCTGAGGCAAGTCGTTCGAAACTCGTAGTCTCCACCCCATTCCATAACAATCCGAATGCTCGAGAGCAGACCTGTCGGGTCATAACCCTTTTTGATGAAGAGGGGATACCGGGAAGGATCGGTCTTGATGTCCACGGCGATGTAGTCGACCAGGCTTTTCTCGATGAGAGTCTTGATCACTTCGGGCCGGCTGCCGTTGGTATCCAGTTTGACCGGGTAACCCATTTCCTTGATCCTTCGAAGCAAGGAAACAAGCGCCCTGTTCAAGGTGGGCTCGCCGCCGGAGACAACCACGCCGTCCAGAAAGCCTCTCCTCGTCTCAAGAAAGCGGTAAAACCGTTCTTCATCCAGCGGAGAGAGCCTTGCCGCATCGCCTCGAACCAGGTCGGGATTGTGACAATAGGGGCAATTGAAGTTGCACCCCAACAGAAAGCACACGCAACTCACTTTTCCAGGATAGTCAATGAGGGAATGCTTTTGCAGGCCGCCAAGGATCATCGAAGGAAAAGACGCCTTAGCAGGCGCTCCTCTTTGGGTATGGCGCCTCTTCGTGAATCTCGGGAAAGATGGCGCCCCGTTCTGAATCATCGCCTGCAGCGGGTAGCTTGAAACGCTTCCTCATGGCGAACTCGGCTCGTTTTCCTTCATTCCATTGCGTGACGGGTCTTAGATACCCCACCACCCTCGAATAGATCTCCGTCTCTTCCCGGCATGTGGGACACCTTTCCTGCTCGCCCTTGAGATACCCATGGCTTGGACAGACGCTGAAGGAAGGCGTCAGGGTGAAGTAGGGCAGCCTGAAGCGGGTCACGATTTTTTTGATCAAGCTCTTCGTGCTCTCCACGTCCCCCACCTGTTCTCCGAGATAGACGTGAAGGACCGTCCCGCCCGTGTACTTGGTCTGCAGTTCATCCTGGAGCAGGAGGGTTTCGAAAAGATCATCCGTATAGTTGACAGGAAGCTGCGTGGAGTTGGTGTAAAAGGGAGCTGCGCCCTTTTGGTACTCTTGTTCATTGGCACAGGGCATCTCCGGATACTGTTTTTTGTCGAGCATGGCGAGGCGGTAGGAAGCGCCTTCTGCAGGTGTCGCTTCCAGGTTGAACATCTCCCCGGTTTGCTCCTGCTTTTCCGAGAGCCGTTCGCGAATAAAATCCATAACCGTCAGGGCAAATTCCAAACCGCTCTCGCTGCCGATTCCTGAGCCTTGGAAATTGAGGCAGGCCTCGTTCATGCCCACCACGCCTACAGTGGAGAAGTGATTCCTCCAGTATTGGCCCGTTCCTTTCCTGACCTCCCGGAGATAGAATTTCGAATAGGGGTAAAGGTTTCCTTCCGTGAACTTTTCCAGGATTTTCCTCTTGATGGAAAGGCTTTCCATGGCGCGGTCCAGCAATCCCTGCAGTCTCTCGAAAAAATTCTTGTCGCTCCTCGCGAGTCCCCCGATCCTGGGCAGATTGATGGTGACGACACCGATGGAACCGGTCAGGGGGTTGGCGCCGAAGAGGCCTCCTCCCCTTTTCAGCAACTCCCGGTTGTCCAGGCGAAGGCGGCAGCACATGGACCTCGCATCTTCAGGGCTCATGTCGGAGTTGACAAAGTTGGAGAAATACGGAATGCCGTACTTGCCCGTCATCCGCCAAACCGTCTCGAGGTTTGGGTTCTCCCAGTCGAAGCTCTTTGTGATATTGTAGGTCGGGATGGGGAAGGTGAAGACCCTGCCTCTCGCATCTCCCTCCATCATGACTTCTGCAAAGGCCCTGTCGATCATGTTCATTTCGGTTTGGAATTCCCCGTACGTGTCCCTCTGTTCCTTCCCGCCCACGAGAACCTGCTGGTGGCTCAACGAAAGAGGCGCCTCCAGATCGAGGGTGATGTTGGTGAAAGGCGTCTGGAATCCCACACGGGTCGGGATATTGATGTTGAAAACGAACTCCTGGATTGCCTGTTTGACCTCTCTGTAATCCAGCCTGTCATATCGGACAAAGGGTGCAAGGAGGGTGTCGAAATTGGAAATCGCCTGGGCGCCTGCAGCCTCCCCCTGCAGGGTGTAAAAAAAATTGACGATTTGTCCGAGTGCCGATCGAAGGTGTTTTGGCGGGGCGCTTTCAACCTTTCCCGGAACACCGCGAAACCCTTGCATCAGGATATCCTTGAGGTCCCACCCCACACAGTAGACGGAAAGCAGGCTCAGGTCGTGGATATGAAAATCTCCCTTCTTGTGGGCGTCTCTGATCTCCGGGGGATAAATGCGATTGAGCCAGTATTCCGAGGTGACGTCCGAGGAAATATAGTTATTCAATCCTTGAAGAGAATAGCACATATTGCTGTTTTCCTTGATTTTCCAATCCATCTTGCCAATGTAATTCTCCACCAGATCCACGCTGGCTTTGGCTACGATGGAACGGATCTGCGCATGCTGCTCTCTGTAAAGAATGTAGGCTTTGGCCGTCTTGTAATACGGGGAATTCAGAAGCACTCTCTCCACGATATCCTGGATCTCCTCCACCTCCGGCACAGGTCCAAGGCGGATTTCGTGGGCAAGAGTCAGGACCCGGAGGGTGAGTTTCGTTGCCTCCCGTTCGCCGAACTCGCCGGTAGCTCTGCCGGCGCTTGCGATGGCTGAAGTGATTTTAGGGGAATCAAAGGGCACGACCCGTCCGTCACGTTTCTTGATTTGTTCAAACATGTGTGAACCCTCGACTGGATAATATAGAGTATTGAATGAAGCGAAATGGTAAGCTCGGACTGCCTGTGCAACGTCTCGCGAAGGCCCCCTTCCAGAAAACGATGCGTGGGCGCCCCAAGAACGGCTATATTTTGTATTACAAGATATTGTTATGTGTCAAGTACAAAATTCAAGATATTGTGGTACTAGGAGTGTTTGTTTTCGTGAAGAGTCTCTTTGATTTTTCTCCTGACAGCGAGATAGCCTCCAATGACGGCGACAATACCGACCAAGAAAACGGTGTGGTTTTTCTGAATCATGCCATAGGCGACAAGGAATACCCCGGTTACGCAAGCAACCGCAATCAGGAACTTCTCTTTTCCAGGGCTTGTTTTCATGGTCATCATGAAGGCTCTGCCTGATTCCTTTTAGCACGGCTTTTGGGTATCGGCAATACCTTCAGCAAATCCATTTCGACTTGACCTCGTTGGACATCTTTCATAGATAAGAATTGCAGGGGGCTGATCGTGACAACATCCTTGAAAAGAGTTTTTATCACCGATCGCGTGAAAGCACTTCAAGGCTTTTTTGACAAAGCTGGAATCGTCTCTGAAATCCCCAGGGACATGATTCGAACCCTTTGGTGGAAGTTCATGATCAATGTGGGGATCAACCAGGCTTCCGCAGTCTTGAACGCGCCCTACGGGGTTTTTCAGTCGTTTCCGGAAGCCAGGGAGCTCATGGAATCCGCCATGGGAGAGGTCATCGTGCTTGCAGGGGCACTGAAAATCAGCCTCAGCATTAAAGATATCGAAGGATGGCAAGCCTTCCTCTCGTCCCTTGCGCCGACCGGCAAGACCTCTATGCTTCAGGATGTGGAAGCCGGCAGAAAACAGAGGTGGAGGTTTTTGCGGGAAAAGTGATTTCCCTTGGAAAAGCATGTCACACGCCGACCCCGGTGAATGAGACGCTGTACA
>JAWOJI010000058.1:0-8431 GCA_046481735.1 Desulfatiglandales bacterium
GAAACTGAAGGCCTGTTGATAGGAAACGATTGCCTTTATTTCGTAATTTCTCCTCTTTCGTGCTTTCGTGGCTCTGCTGTTTTGCCTCGTCCCGTGCGCCTTGCGCCGTGCCCCCTCCATATTTTACTAAGGCTGTAAAATATGGAGGGGGCACGGCGCAAGGCGCACGGGACGAGGCAAAACAGCAGAGCCACGAAAGCACGAAAGAGGAGAAATTACGAAATAAAGGCAATCGTTTCCTATCAACAGGCCTTCAGTTTCTTCCTTCGTGCTTTCTCTTGCTTCGCGTTTTCGCTTTTGTTCCTTGCTTTCGACGCTTTTCAGTTTTGGCCGTGCCCCGTGCGCCCTGTGCGCTGCGCTTTTCTTACGTCCCCATTTCCCAGGAGGAAAGGTACTTTTCCTGCTCAGGGGTGAGGGTGTCGATGTCCACATTCATGGACTGGAGCTTGAGCCTTGCGATCTCCCGGTCAATCTGGCCGGGCACGGGGTAAACTTTCTTCTGCAGGTTCCGGCACTCCTTGGCCATATACTCCGCCGAAAGCGCCTGGTTGGCAAAGCTCATGTCCATAACGCTGGAAGGGTGGCCCTCGGCGGCAGCCAGGTTGATGAGCCGTCCCTCGCCGAGAACGTAGATCCTTCGACGGTCAGGCAGGACGAACTCCTGGACGAAGTCCCGGATCTCTCTGGAGGCGGTGGCCGATTCCTTGAGACCCGGCAAGTCCAACTCCACGTCGAAATGCCCTGAGTTGGCGACCATGGCCCCGTCCTTCATGGCCAGGAAATGCTCCTTTCGAATCACGTTGATATTCCCGGTGAGGGTGCAGAAGAAATCGCCCAGAGGGGCGGCTTTGGCGATCGGCATGACCTGGAATCCGTCCATGACCGCTTCGAGGGCTTTGAGAGGATCCACTTCGCAGATGATCACGTGCGCCCCATGTCCTTTGGCACGGACCGCCACGCCTCTTCCGCACCACCCGTACCCGCTCACTACAAAGGTGCTTCCTGCCAGCAGGCGATTGGTTGCCCGGATGATGCCGTCCACCGTGCTCTGTCCCGTGCCGTAGCGGTTGTCGAAAAGGTGCTTTGTGTCCGCATCGTTCACGGAAATGATGGGGAACTGGAGAACGCCGTCCCTTTCCATGCTTCGAAGCCGAATGACGCCGGTGGTCGTCTCCTCCGTGCCCCCGAGAACGCCCGAGAGCAGGGCGGCTCTTTCCTTGTCGGAGAGGTTTTTGCTCCACTCCCGCACCCCTTTTTCCAGTTCGTTCCACTTCCCAAGGGCGATGAAGTGAAGAGAACTCACAAGATCCGCACCGTCGTCCATGGTCAGGTTGGGCCTGTGCTTCAAGGCGGAGAGGATGTGGTCGTAGTAGGTGGCGTGATTTTCTCCCTTGACGGCGAACACGGGAATTTCATCGTCCGCCACCAGAGAGGCGGCCACGTCATCCTGGGTGGAAAGGGGGTTGGACGCGCACACCACAACGTTCGCACCGCCTGCCTTCAACGTCTTGAGAAGGCCGGCGGTTTCCGTGGTCACGTGAAGACAGGCGGAGAGCCTGATCCCGTTGAGTGGCTTTTCCACATCAAAACGGTCCCTGATTTTTTTCAGCACCGGCATGCCCATCGCCGCCCACTCGATTCGCAACCGGCCTTTCTGTGCAAGATTGATGTCTCGAATATCGTAATCCACTGTCGCTCCTTTCAGTCGCTTCCTGAAATCGGATTTCATCCGATTTTAGAGAACTCTCCCGCTCTGCGGGAGCTCAGAGTGCTGCCTGGGGCAGGACGTTTGATGAAATCCACCGCCGGCGGAGTTCATTATTTTACGGCTTTTTTCAGGGCTTCAACACAATCGGTCTTCTCCCAGCTAAACTCCGGCAATTCCCTGCCGAAGTGACCGTAGTTGGAGGTCTTCCTGTAAATGGGACGCAACAGGTCCAACCGTTCGATGATCGCGGCCGGGCGAAGGTCAAACTCCTTGAGAACGATCCTTGTCAGTTCCGTATTGGAAACTACGCCCGTTCCATAGGATCCTACCATGACCGAGACAGGCTGGGCTCGCCCGATGGTGTAGGCGATCTGAATCTCGCACTGCTCCGCCAGCCCCGCAGCCACGATGTTCTTCGCAATGTACCGGCACATATAGGAGGAACTCCTGTCCACCTTGGATGGATCCTTTCCGGAAAAGGCCCCTCCTCCGTGGTATCCGAATCCTCCATAGGTGTCCATGATGATTTTCCGGCCTGTCAAACCGCAGTCCCCGAGAGGTCCTCCCACCACAAAACGGCCCGTGGTATTGATGAAGAACTCGGTTTTCTTTTCCAGCATGTCGGCAGGGACCACTTTCTTGATCACTTCCTCGATGACGGCCTCCCGAAGCGTGTCATAGTCCACTTCGGGAATGTGCTGGGCGGCAATGACGATGGCGCGGGCCTTTGCAGGCTTGCCGTTGAGATATTCCACGGTCACCTGAGACTTGCCGTCCGGTCTGAGCCACGGCAGTTTTCCGGATTTGCGAACATGGGCCAGCCGCTGGGTGAGGCCGTGGGCCAGGTAGATTGGCATGGGCATTAAGGTCGGTGTGTCACTGCATGCATACCCGAACATAAGCCCCTGGTCCCCTGCGCCTTGCTCCTTGTACAGACCGGCACCGTTAACACCCACTGCAATATCCGGGGATTGATGGTCGATTGAAGTGATCACTGCACAGGTCTCCCAGTCAAATCCCATGGAGGAGTTCTTGTAGCCGATCTCCTTGATGGTCTGTCGAACGATTTCCGGCATTTCAACGTAAGCGGTGGTTGTGATTTCGCCGGCGATGATGGCCATGCCGGTTGTGACCAGGGTTTCGCAGGCAACGCGCGCCTTCTTGTCATGTTCCAGGATGCTGTCCAGGATGCTGTCGGAAATCTGGTCTGCAATTTTGTCCGGGTGGCCTTCGGTCACCGATTCGGAACTGAACAAAAAGCTCTCGGATTTGTCGGTGATTCTTTGGATGGTCATAATGCTCTTCCTCGCTCATTCTATAAATTTAATGCTGCATTTCCCTGCTCAACAAGCAGTTGTCGATCAACCTTGTCTTCCCCACTCTGACGGCAAGGGCGAGAAGGGTTTCTCCTTCCACGGTCTCGACATCTTCCATGGAAACCGGATTGCAGAGGTTCACATAGTCGATCTCCGTGAAAGGATAGCCAAGAATCATTTTGCTCACGGCTTCTATGAGCGGCTCGGCCCGAACCTCTCCCTTCCTGACCAGAGTGCGGGCTAGATCCAGAGATCTTTTGAGGCAGAGAGCGGATCTCCTTTCATCGGCATTGAGGAAACTGTTCCGGGAACTCATGGCGAGTCCGTCCGGTTCCCTCACTGTGGGCACACCGATAATCCGGACGTCCATGTTCAGGTCCTGGACCATTCGGGTAACGACAGTGAGCTGCTGAAAATCCTTTTGCCCGAAGACAGCAATGTGGGGCTTGGCAATGTTGAAAAGCTTTGCAACCACGGTCGTGACACCGTCGAAGTGGGTAGGCCTCGATATGCCGCAGAGGTGCTTTGTCATCTTTTCAACGGAAACCCTCGTCTGAAAACTATCAGGGTACATCATCGGCGCAGAAGGAACGAAAGCAAGATCCACCTCCACGGTTTCGGCTTTCAAAAGATCACCCTCCAGGTCCCTGGGATAGGTTTCCAGGTCTTCCTTTGGGCCGAACTGCGTGGGGTTCACAAAAATGCTGATCATGACAACGTCAGCATGCCTCTTCCCAACCCTCATCAATTCCAGATGGCCTTCGTGAAAGAAACCCATGGTGGGGACAAGGGCAAGAACCTTTCCTGAGAGCCTCAGCGCTTCCGCGGCCTGCTGCATTTCCTCCGCGCTGCGGATCACGTTCACTGTGATTTCTCCCTGTCGGTCTTCATCTCCTGTCACGCTTTAGCTTCTTCAAAAAGTCACTCACCTTTTTGAACTCATGGGAACATAGTATTGTGTGCCGGACTTCATGTTTTGGATATGATCCATCAGATCTTCAAAATCCTCCGGGTTATGCACAAAATCGATTTCCGACGCATTGACTACAAGCAAAGGAGAATCGCTGTAGTGAAAGAAATATTCGTTAAACGCCTGGTTGATCTTGTCCAGATACTTGTAGCTGATGGATCTTTCGTACTTGGTGTTTCGACGCTGAATCCTCTCTGAGAGCACTTCCGTTCTGGCCTGCAAAAAGATCACCAAATCCGGCGCCAGGATTCTCTTCCGAAGAATCTGGAACAGTTGTTCGTAGAGCCAATATTCCTGATCGCCCAGATTGGAGCGGGCAAAGACCCGGTCTTTGTCAAAAAGAAAATCCGAAACCGTCACCCGGTTGAAAAGGTCGATCTGGGCCAACTCCGACGTGAGATGGTATCGTCTGAGGAGGAAAAAAATCTGGGTTTGAAAGGCGTACTTTTCCGGGTTCTGGTAGAAACTCACCAAAAAGGGGTTTTCCTCCACATCCTCCAGCAAAGCCTGGCCGTCCAGTTTTTCAGCCACCATCATGGCCAGACTGGTTTTCCCAACACCCAGAGGGCCTTCTATTACAATGTAATGGTGCATAGGCAAACCAAGCCGGTCGATATTCTGTATTCTGCCGGCAGCAAAAGGAAAGCCTTCCTTTTTGAATGCGTTTGCAGATCGACCGAAAGTGTCAAGGTTAAGCAAAGCAGCATTTCAGCTTTTTGAAGTAGAGTGCTGCTTGTCCAGGGCGTGGGGGGTTCCCTCCCATGCTTGCTGCGTATGACTTGTTCCAAATCCAAAAAGCGACAAATAGAAAATTATATAGAGTCTCCGCAGCATTGTCAAAAAAGAACCGGCGGTCGTCAGCATTTCCTACACCGAGCCCAAGGCCTTGCTCAGCCTGATGAAATCGTCAATTCCAAGAACCTCGGCCCTTGTTTTCGGCTCGACGCCGCTTCTTTCCACAGCCTTCACGATCTCCTGCAGAGGCCAATGCGGGAAAGCTCCTTTGAGGGAGTTGGGGAGGGTCTTCCTGCGGTGTGCGAAGGCTCCTTTGACCGTCTTCCCGAACATTTCGTCATCTCCGGCCCGTGTGGCGTGAGGCCTCGTGAAATCGATCTCGATCACCATGGATCCCACCTTTGGCGGGGGGTAAAAAGCCTGCTTTGGAATCTCAAGAAGGGGCAGGATGCGAGCATGATATTGGGCGAGGACGGTCATCGCGCCGTACTGTTTGTTGCCCGGCGCCGCGATCAGTCTATGGCCCACCTCAGCCTGGAAGGTGAGAACGGCGCGGGAGAGGACATCCCTGCTGCCGATAAGCTTTCCAAGGAAGGGGGTCGAAATGTTGAAGGGAAGGTTGCCGATTACCTGCAGGTTTTCCCCCACAGATCGGGCTATTGCCCGGAAATCGGCTTTGAGAACGTCCTCCCTGATGAGGGTGACGTTCCCGATCCTCTTCTTGAGAAGTTGAACTTGAAGGATTTCGATTAGCCGGAAATCCTTTTCTATTCCAATCACCTGACGAACCCGGTCCGCCAGCGGCAGGGTCAGAGCCCCGAGGCCGGGCCCGATTTCAACGACGGTGCTGCCCGCGTTGAACCGTGCCAGGCGGATGATTTCATCGATGACGGCAGGATCTCGGAGGAAATGCTGCCCCAGTCTTTTTTTCGGCCGCAGGTTCGTTGTTTTCTTTACAGAGGGTCTTTCAGGCAAGGTTCAGCCTTTCGCTTGCGATCACGGTATTCCCGGATATAACGAATCAAACGGAGAGAGATGAAGTAGGACGGAACGGAGAGAACCGTTCCAAGGACAAGCCCGCCCAGCAAAAAGGCGGCCATGATGTCACCGCCGGCCCCTACCGTTTGTTTGAAAATGTGCCATGCACTCTCCCCCTCGTGAATCGATGCCATGATAGAGTGGAAACCCTTGTGTGTGCGGCGGAGTCCGACAGCCCATGCCCCGATCTTGTAACTGTAAAAGTACAGGAAGTACCAGTTCAATGGATTGCTGACCCAGGTTCCCAAGGCGGCGGCGATTTTGCTTCCCTTGAAAATGAGGGCAAGAAAGACGGCAAACGCCGTCTGAAAGGGGACAATGGGCATTGCCCCTGCAAAAACTCCGAGGGCCAGGCCGAGAGCGATTTCATGGGGCTGCCCTCTCAGGCGAGTGAACCTGAGGAGCAGATACTTGAGGCTCCTCCAAATCCGGTTTCCTCTTCGATTGTTTCGTGTCCCCTTGCCGTTCGTGTTATTCATGGGTACAGGCTTCTCATCTGTCCGACAGGATGGGTGCAAGGTCATCGATTGGAAATCTGGACCTCACATCCACGGAAAGACCTGCCCGCTCACCGTGAAGAAGCCTGTGATACCCGGCCGCGGCGATCATGGCGCCGTTGTCGGTGCAATAGGCCGGCCGGGGACAAAAGACCGCCACTCCCCCGAATCCTGCCTGCTCCATGAGCTTCCTTCTCAGGGCTTTGTTGCAGGCTACCCCGCCGGCGATCACGACGGATGAAACCCCGTATCTCTCTGCTGCCTCCATCACCTTTTGCACCAGGACATCGACGACGGAAGCCTGGAAAGACGCCGCGATGTCGGCTTTCGATGTCTCAAGGGAATCACCGTGTTTCCGCCATTCTTGCACAAAAAGGGCAACGGCTGTTTTCAGCCCGCTGAAACTGAAATCCAGGGAGCCGGGGGCGAGATAGGCTCGAGGGAATCGAATCTTATCATCGCTCCCTTGAACGGCGAGTTTTTCGATGACGGGACCTCCTGGGTAGCCCAGGCCGAGAACCTTGGCAACTTTGTCAAAGGCTTCTCCAGCCGCATCGTCAAGGGTTTGTCCCAATGAGGTGTAGCGACCAAAACCCTCGACATGGTAAAGGGACGTGTGTCCTCCGGAGACAGTGAGGGCGACAAAGGGGAAAGGGGGCGCCTCTGCCTCCAGGAACACGGAAAGGATGTGTCCTTCGAGGTGGTTTATTCCGACAAAGGGAATCCCCAGGACATAGGAAAGGGCCTTTGCGTAGTACAACCCGACCAGAAGGGATCCGATCAATCCAGGCCCGACGGTGACGGCAATCCCGTCAAGGTCGTCCCGGCCCATTGAAGCCCTGTCGAAAGCCGCATCAACCACATCCACAATGTTGCGCAGGTGTTCCCTGGAAGCGAGCTCGGGAACAACTCCGCCGTAAGGATGGTGCAGGCTGAGCTGTGAGTGAACCACATTCGAAAGGGTCACTCTGCCGTCGACGACAATGGCGGCGGAGGTGTCGTCACAAGAGGTGTCGATGCCGAGTATTCTCATAGGATCGTGTGAATCGGTCGGATTCAAGGGCGTGCCGGCGGGCAGACTCACGTGGAAAGTCAGGCTGGGCCCTTTCTATTCATCCTTTGCTTAAAGCGAAACCATCTCCCTTCTTCCTGAACCTCGAGGAGGATTGCCGTGATGTTGTCCCCTCCTCCCCCTTGATTTGCCTCGTGAATGAGGGCGTCCACTTTCCGTTCGATGGAAGCGGAAGGATCATCCAGAATCGTCTTGATAGAGGGCTCGGGAACGAACTTTGTGAGTCCGTCTGAGCTCATCAAAATGAAATCCCCGGGGTCGGGCCGAATGGAGTTCGCATACACCTTCACTTTTTCTCCCAAGCCCAGGGCCCTTGTCAAGATGTTCTTGAGAAGGGGATTGAAGGCTCCGGGGGGCTCACTGATTCCCATGGCTCGCTGCTCTTCGGCAACCGAATGTTCCTCTGAAATACGGAGCAGGCGTCCCCTGTCGAAGAGGAAAACCGGGCTGTCTCCAACGTTCGCAATCCAGAGGAAATCCTTTTCTTGAAGAATCGCGGATACCGTTGATCCCATTCTGTGGTATCGCGCCTTTTTTTGAAACTCATGGATCACGAGATTGCTCATCAAGATGGAATTGACAAGGTGCTTCCCTTGCTCCGACAAATCTTCCGCGATGGAGGGGAGAAGAGCCGGGGGGCGGCCTTCCTTCATGCTTTTCCAATAATCCGCCATGGTCTCAACCACCATGCCGCTTGCCAGTTCCCCTCCCTTGTGACCGCCCATACCGTCCGCGACTACATACAAGCCCAGTTCAGGGGCAAGGAGAAACCGGTCTTCATTGAGCACGTGTTTCAGACCAGGGTCGGATTTTCCAATGCCTCGAAGCTTCATTCCATCCTTCGGTTACGAGAGAAATGCGACATTTTCGGCTACTAATTCATTACATCGTTCAAAAGTGTTTGCATGGGCCTTTTTGTTGAAACGTTTCGGCCATGATCATTTTTCTCAAGGGGATATCTACAGGGTCGTGAGGCGGTGGCCAAGAATTCGAGGTCTAACACCTTGGGAGGAGATTCCTCGAAGTTGAGAGGCCCAGACCTCGAATTCTTTGCCACTGCGAAAGGGGGTGGAATTTTTTCGTGAGATATCTCCT
>JAWOJI010000073.1:0-3008 GCA_046481735.1 Desulfatiglandales bacterium
ACAGCCCCCGGTCTTCAGGTCCGAAAAGAATGGCGACCCGGTTCTCTTGGGCAATGGGGATGAGGGTTTTTGCCAGATCCCGGGGGTTGCTCAGCGCGGGGCGGTGGGCGCCGATGCGGGCGGTTGTCCCTACAACATAATGGAAAGGGCCTATGGCATTGAGAAGATCATCGTGAACTTCCATGGCTTCCACAATGTCGATGGAGGTGCCGGTGGGCATCTTCAGGATGCGGGTGAGATCGCAATTCTCCGGCTTGACCAGGACGAGACGCGCGATGCCCATGTTGTTCATGGCCCGAGCCGCAGCCCCGATGTTCTCAGGGATCTGGGGTTCTACAAGAATGATCGCAATGTTTTCGAGCATCTCTAAGATTTTTCTTTCACAGACCGCGTGGGTGCCGTATTCGGGAAAAGAGGTTCCCTGGTTCCGACTCCCAATTCCTCGCTTTTCCGCCCGGGTGACAAGGCTTTGTGGGTTTCTAAGTCCGGCTAAAGGATTTCTCCATCCCAAAGCATCGTGCAGAAATCCTTCCAGGGAAGCACCGTAACTTTGGAAGATATTTTCCTGGGCCGCGGCTCTTTGCAAACAATAAAGCTCTTTCGGGATTTATTTTCTTCATGAAAAAGGTGAAGACCCTTTGTCCGATTCCCGACGGCAGCGGAAGCCTTGACTTCGATAGCGACATCCGCTTCACCAAGAATCAAGTCCACTTCCGCGCCGCTGGCCGTTCTCCAGAAAGTGATGGGAAACTCGATCCTGCTGTAGTGTCTGTAGGCCCAGCATTCCTGGAGAATGAAGTGCTCGAAGGCCCTTCCGTACTCGCTCGTTCCCTGCATGAGAGAACGCTGCTCCAATAATGATGCAACGATGCCCCGGTCAAAAAAGAAGAACTTCGCTGTTTCGATGAGTCGCCTCTTCTTGGACTTCCTCCATGGAACCAGTTGTCTTCCTACCAGGGTGTCTTCGAGAATTTGATAATATTCTCTGATCGTCTTCACTGAAACGCCTGCATCTCTTGCCGCATTTGAGTAGTTCAAGAGCATGCCGTTCGTGATCGCAGCGGACTTCAAAAACTTTGAAAAAGCAGGAAGATTCCTCGTCAAAGCCTCAGCCTGGATTTCTTCTTTCAAATAGTCCTGGAAATAGCCCCTCAAATCCATTTCGCTATTTGATGAAAAGTAATGAGATGGGATAAGGCCCGCCAAGAGCGCCCTGTCCAGATCAAAATGCATCAACTCTTCCGTTACGAGAGGATAGAGTTCGAAGCGCCAAGCTCTTCCCCCCAAGAGGCCGCTCTTTCCCCTTTTGAGCTTTCTTGCGCTTGAGCCGCACAGGACGAATTGGTACCCTCTGTTTTCGATCAACCAGTGAATCTCATCCATGAGATGAGGGACCTTTTGAACCTCATCGATCACCACTGTTTTGGAAGGCTGAGCGTCAAGGATCTCTCTTAGTGAGGGAGGCCGCTGGCTTAATGAAATGAACAAATCGTAATCAAGCAAATCAACCCAGCAGGCATTGGGGAACTGCTGTCGGAGTAAGGTTGTCTTGCCGGTTTTTCTCGGCCCCCATAGGAAAGCTGAACGATCCGCAGGGAGCTCAATCTTTTGTATTCTTTTTATGAGCGCAGTTCTTGCCATAGAGCCTTTATATGACAACTTTTATTTGAGGTCAAATGGTTTGTGATAATTTGTATGACAGTTCAAATGATCGCGAGGGCGAAACCCCATGATACGTATAAGACAGATGGCAAACTAGGCCGCCCTCAGCGAACTTTCTTTTCTCGGGGATTGTCAGGGCCTGAAGATGGATCCATTTCTCTTGACTGACAAAGCTTTTGTGGTAAGGTCAAATCAGGGAGAAAAGCCAACTTTTGCAGGCTGCAACAATGGAAGAACTTGGACGTCCTGATTGCCTCTTCGAGGACATTTCAAAGCCTTTCCCGGGAACCGCCTGCCGAGCTGACGAGAGGAGACAGCACCCCAGAAAAGGGTCCCTCATTCCGGTTTCAGTTCTTGCAAATCAGACAGAATGCAGGGGGGATATCCTCAACATCAGCGCAGGTGGGGTGTTCATCGGTGCGGTCGGCGGAGTCCCGCCGGACCGGGAAATTGTCATGACCTTTGAGCACCCTTCGATTCGAAGGCGCCTTTCCATTGTGGGGCGGATTGCCTGGACGAATCCGAAGGGGATCGGCGTCCGGTTCAAGAGGGTGGTTCAAAACGGAGAAGACTTTCCTCGGCCTCCGGAGGGGGGGGGGAGTCTGCATGGTGAACAGAAAAGGGAGGTGAAAAGCATGGGAAGGATCAAAACGAAAAGGATTTGCTGGGAGCCGTCGATGAGTCCGGATATAGTGAAATACAGGCTTTACTGGTCGGAAGACGGCCTGATCGATTACACATCCAAGTTTGTTGACCTGGGCAATGTCGTGGAAGTCATGATTCCCGACGACATCCCTTCATTTCCTAGAATCAAGGGGGATGTGGCCTTGGGAATAACAGCCGTGAACGATGTGGGAAACGAATCGGACATGGCCAAGATGACGGCGAACATCAATTTTCTTGTGCCGGATCCGCCGAAAAATCTCATGGTGGAGGAGGTTTGATGTAGCCAACGACCCTGACGGAAGGAAAGTCAAACTGCATGTCCGGCGGAGTTCGCCGGACGTGCGGAATCGGCCTCGGCGGATTCCGTGACTTCCACGTTGCCTTTCCCGAGCTTATCGAAGGGAGCTGATCCAGTGAAAATCGTCATTGTAGGCGGTGGATGGTCGGGGTGTGCGGCGGCCCTTGCGGCGCGCAATCGAGGGGCGCGAGCCGTGCTGTTGGAGCGCACGGATATGCTGCTGGGCACAGGACTTGTGGGCGGGATCATGCGAAACAATGGAAGGTATACTGCAACCGAAGAGCTGACGGCCTTGGGGGGCGGGGATTTGTTTGATCTCACCGATGAAAACAGCCTTCACCGGGACGTCGAGTTCCCGGGCCACCATCACGCATCTCTTTAC
>JAWOJI010000179.1:0-6616 GCA_046481735.1 Desulfatiglandales bacterium
ATTCTTTCGACCGCATGGCGGCCCTCATCGGACAAGCCACCGGCCTGCAGTGTTTTTTTGACTTCCAACGCGGCGATGTCCTCGAGTTTTTTTCTCAAGGCCTTGATGGTCGGGACGACATCCAGACTGTCGTAGCGATCGAGTCATTGATGCAACCGGTGTTGCCCGCTCTTACTTGCCCCCCCTTAGAAACGACCTCCTTTTACCGGCAACCCAGCGCCGCCTGGAAACAAAAGAAAGGCTTGAAAATCGTATCAAGCTGGCTGGCGTAGGTTACGCCTGGTGTTTCCCTCTCGGAAGGATGGGCGCCCATGTCGGTTGCGGAAGCCTCGTCGTCGATCCCGACAGGTACCTGAAAAAGCTTGGCTGGCTTCCCGACAGATCGGCCAATCCGCACGGGACGGTGCTTTGCGCCTGCAAAGGACGGTTGCGCCTGACAGGACCCCAAGACTCCCAGCCCTTTGTCAAGAACGGGCCTTCGGGCAGCGTCTGGGGCGTTGGGGAGGCCATCGGTTGCGTGGCACCCCTTGCCGGGGACGGCATTGTACCGGGGATGAGAAGCGTCCAGCTTCTCCTTGAACACTGGGAAAATCCCCGACATTACACCCGGGCCGTTCTGAAGGAATTCGAATGGATGACCGGGGAACGACGCGTGGTCGACAAGCTCCTCAGCCCATCTCCTCTCGGGCTCAGGGATGCGTGGGTGTTGAGAAAGAACTCAAGAAGGATGGCCATGCAGGTCGGCCTCAAGGAAGCCTTCCGATTTCTGAGGGCGCTAAGAACAACAAGGGAGTGAAATCAGTAAGCAGTAAGAAGTAAGCAGTAAGCAGTAGGGAGTAAGAAGAAGAAAGAAGAAGAAAAGGAATGATGGAATAGTGGAATAAAGAAAAAGAAGAATACAGGAGACACCCGCCTTCGTTGCAAACTTCGGCGGGCCAAGGGAGACAGAATAAAAAACAGCAGAAGATTACTCCAGTGCTCCAATACTCCAGGACTCCATTTCTCCATGACTTCTCTTATGGAGACTTCTCATGACCAACGATTCCGGGGTCGAAACCGCCAACCGATTTTTTGAAGGAACCGGGAAATCCTACGGTCTCATCGTCACCCTCTGCACCCTGGGTTTTGACCTGTGGTGGAAAGAAAAGCTTCTGCGTGCGATTCCGCCCAATCCCCGCTACATGATGGACCAGGCCTGCGGCACGGGCATCCTCACCTTCAAAATCGCCCGGCGCTTTCCCTCCTGCCGGGTCACCGGCGTGGAAATGCGGGATGAATACCTGAGTTTTGCCAGGGCAGAGGCAAGAGCCCTGAATTTCAACAATGTGGACTTCATCCTTGGTAGAGCGGAAGAGGTTGTGGTGGAGGGCCCCCTGGACTGCATCATCTCTTCCTATCTTGCAAAGTACGCGGAACTCAAAAGCCTGATCAGGAACGCCGCCTGCATGCTGCGCAGGGGCGGCGTGATCGCGTTGCATGATTTCACCTACCCTCGCGGTTCTCTCTTCACCCGCTTGTGGGAGTTCTACTTCCGAATTCTACAACGGCTCGGATCCGTCTTTTTTCCGGAGTGGAAAATCGCATTCCACGAGCTCCCCGGATTTCTAAAGCAAACCAGGTGGACATCCGAACTTCTCGGTGAGCTGGAAGCAAACGGCTTCACCCGCATTCGAGCCGAGTCCCTGACGCGGGGCACGGCAGCGATCGTAACCGCCGTGAAGGGATAAGCAACAGGCACGGCCCGCCAGCCGGGCAAATAGCAAATCCTTTCTCGGCTTCTCCAATCGCAAGCAGGAGCTTGCTCCTACAGGAAGGGGAACTCTTCCGGGCAGGATCGTTGCGGCGGTCAATGGGCGAGGGAAAGGCGAAACAGGAGTAATCCAAAGCCCAGGGCAATCACCCCGAGGCTGATGCTCTTGAGAATGGTTTCATATCGGGCCATCAAAGCCCGATCTGCGTATCCGAGCTCGGAACCGTGTTTTCTGAGTTCTTTGTACGGTCTGGAGGCTTTGATCTCCACGAGGCTCATCAGGGCCATGGACAGTGCAACCGGCAGAACGGGGAGAGCAACGGCATTCGTCTGAATCACGTATCCCGCCCATACGGGAAGGAATCCCCATGAAAAGGCAAACCAACGGTCGTCGTGGAATCTTCCTTTGAACCATTCCAGGTTGTAGGCAAAGACAAAGAACCCCTCCACCACGGCGATCAGAGCCAGCAGCGGCGCATAGCAGACGATGTAGTAAGCGGCGATCAGATAAGCGGCTGCAAGGGAAGAACCTGCTGCAAGCCATAATTGCCGCCTGGTGAACACGTCACCCCAGGGTTTCTTCCCATTGCTGCCCAATGCGTCCAGGGCGTGCGCACCGATTCCCAGTCCGAGAAAATAGATGAGGACGATTGCCGCCACACGATCCCAGTGTACGGTTCGACTCAGCATGGACCCGATGACGGCGAAAGAGAGGACCATGCCGGTGTAAGGAAGGAAAAGAAGCCCCACCGCGGTTCGAAACCTCTTGGACCCAAATCGAGGAACAAACCACTCCGAGCTCCGGTACTTTTCTGACGGATCGCCCCTTGCCATGTCTCATTTCCCGTTATTCCCATTCGATCGTGCTGGGCGGCTTGGAGGAGATGTCGTAGACGACACGGTTGACGCCCCGCACCTCGTTGATGATCCGGTTCGAGATGCGGGCCAGGATTTCGTAGGGCACCCGGGTCCAGTCCGCGGTCATGGCATCCAGGCTGTCGACAATCCTGAGTGCGACAACGTTCTCATACGTCCGTTCGTCCCCCATGACGCCCACGGTCTTGACCGGGAGAAGCACCGCAAAGGATTGCCACACCTTCTCATACAGCTCGGCTCTCCGAATTTCATCGAGGAGGACGGCATCGGCGTCCCTCAGGATCTCGAGCCGCTCCGGTGTGACGGCGCCGAGAATCCTCACCGCCAATCCGGGCCCCGGAAAAGGCTGACGCATGACCATCTCCCGGGGAAGCCCCAGTTCGATTCCGACCTGGCGCCCCTCGTCCTTGAAGAGCTCCCTCAACGGTTCGATGAGCTCCAGCTTCATGACCTCGGGCAATCCGCCCACATTGTGGTGGCTCTTGATCGTCGCCGAAGGCCCTTTGAAGGACACGCTTTCTATGACATCCGGGTACAAGGTTCCCTGAGCAAGATACTTAGCGCTTCCGAGCTCCTTGGCCTTCTTTTCGAAAACAGCGATGAACTCCCTGCCGATGATCTTTCGCTTCTTTTCCGGGTCTGTCACGCCCCTGAGCTTTCGAAGAAACTGCGCGGATGAATCCACCTTGTGAATGTTGACATGGTAGAGATCGCGGAAAAGCTCCATCACTTCCTGCGCTTCCCCCCGCCGCAGCAACCCGTTGTCCACGAATATTCCCGTCAGACGACTCCCGATGGCTTTGTGAAGCAGCACAGCCGTGATCGTTGAATCCACCCCGCCGGAAATGCCGCAGATGACCCGTTCCCCCCCGATTCGCTCCCGTAAGTCATGGATCGTCCTTTCCACAAAAGAACTCATGGTCCAGAGGGGTTCGCAGCCGCAGACCTTGAACAGAAAATTTTTGAGAATCCGTGTTCCCTTGGGTGTGTGGGCCACCTCGGGATGAAATTGAACCCCGTAGAGCTTCCTCAAAGGGTCGGCCATCGCCGACACCGGGCTGTTCCTGCTGCTCGCCAGGACTTTGAACCCCTCCGGCATCCTGTCAATGCGATCGCCGTGGCTCATCCAGACGATTTCTTCCTGACGCCTGCTGAATCCGCGGAAAAGGGTGCGGGTCTCCTTGACCGAGATGAACGCATTTCCGTACTCCCGGTCCCTGGCTTTTTCAACCGCCCCTCCCAAGGCGTGGGCCATGTACTGCATGCCGTAGCAGATCCCAAGGATTGGGACGCCGAGGTCCAGAATCGCCCGATCCGCTGCAGGGGCGCCTTTGTCGTAGATGCTCGCAGGACCGCCGGAGAGGATGATGCCTTTGGGATCAAAGGCTCTGATTCCATCGGGTTTGAAGTTGAAGGGATGGATCTCGCAGTACACCTGGGCCTCCCTCACCCTCCTCGCAATAAGCTGGGTGTACTGGGAACCGAAATCCAGAATGAGGATCTTTTGGGAATATATGTCCTTGGTCATGGGGCTACTCGAGGCGATAATTCGGCGCCTCTTTGATAATGATGACGTCGTGCACATGGCTTTCACGGAGGCCTGCTGCCGTGATCTTCATGAATCTGGGTTTGTTCCTGAGTTCCGCGATGTTTCTGGTGCCCAGGTATCCCATACCCGCTCTCAACCCCCCCACAAGCTGGTAGATGGTTTCAGCCAACGGCCCCCGGTAGGGAACCCGGCCTACGATGCCTTCAGGGACCAGCTTCTTGTCCGTATCCGCTTCCTCCTGAAAATAGCGGTCCCGGCTCCCCTCCCTCATGGCCTCGATGGAACCCATGCCCCTGTACACCTTGTAGGTGCGCCCCTGAAAGAGGATGGTTTCACCCGGGCTCTCCTCGGTGCCTGCAAAAAGGCTCCCGATCATCACCGCATCCGCCCCTCCTGCCAAGGCTTTGGTCACGTCCCCGGAATACTTGATGCCGCCGTCTGCGATAATCGGGACATCCCACTTGGCCGCTTCTTCGGCACAGTCCATGATCGCCGTCATTTGAGGCACCCCAATGCCTGCCACCACTCGTGTCGTGCAAATCGACCCGGGTCCCACGCCAACCTTGACCGCATCGGCGCCGGCCTCGATCAGGCTCCTGGTACCTTCGGCCGTCGCCACGTTTCCCGCCACCACTTCCAACCGGGGAAACTTCTTCTTCAACCTCTTCACTTCCTGGATCACGCCTTCGGAATGCCCATGGGCGGTGTCCACCACCACCACGTCCACATTTGCGCTCACCAGCCTCTCCGCCCTCTGCTCCATGTCAGGACCGATCCCCAGAGCGGCCCCCGCCCGCAAGCGGCCGAGATCATCCTTGCACGAATGGGGGTACTTCTTGATTTTCTCAATGTCTTTGATGGTGATCAAGCCGACGAGCTTGCCCGCATCGTCCACCACAAGGAGTTTTTCGATCCTCCTTTCGTGTAGGATCGCTTTCGATTCTTCAAGGGTAATGCCCGGCCTGGCCGTGGCCAGGTTCTCCCTCGTCATGACCTCTTCCACGGTCTGGTTGAGGTTTGTCTCGAACCTCAAGTCCCGGTTGGTGATGATGCCGACAAGGTTTCCGTGCTTCACCACGGGCACTCCGGAGATCTTGTACTTTCCCATGATGTCCATGACCTCATGGAGTTTTCTGTCCGGCTCTATGGAAATAGGGTCCACGATCATTCCGCTTTCCGATTTCTTTACCTTTTCCACTTCCAGGGCCTGCCGCTCAATGCTCATGTTCTTGTGGACAAACCCGATTCCACCCTGCCTTGCAAGGGTGATGGCGGTTGCGGCCTCCGTCACCGTATCCATGGCCGCACTGACGACAGGCACATTGAGCGGGATGTTCTTGGTCAGGCGGGTTCTCACATCCACCTCGGCAGGAAGAACCGCCGAACGGTCCGGAACGAGAAGCAGATCGTCAAAAGTCAATCCTTCCTGGAATTCTTTGTTAGCCATTTATCGCCTCCTATACATCGTTCCCGGGAAGTGAGTACCCGAGCCTCTCGAACAAGACTCCTTCCAGAAGATCCGATACGCTGATCAGGGCTTCAGGTGCATCAAAATACCTCAGGATCTCGATAACCGCAAGGGTCCCTCCCAGGATCACCTCCGCCCGGCCCTGATCGAGACCCGGCATTCGCAGCCTTTCATCAAGCGTCATCCTTCTCATTCTTGAAAAAAGCTCTTCGACCCGGGTTCTACCCAGGATGAGGCCGTTCATGCATGCCGGGTTGATTTCGTCGGCCTTTATGCCATGGAGCATAGCCCCCAGCGTGGTGACGGTCCCTCCGGTCCCGATGAGAAGCAACGGCTCAGCTCGGAAGCTCGCAGCCGTTCCCCGGCTCAAAAGCTCGATCACACGAGATCCGGCTCGCCCTATCTCCTCCTCGAGGGGCGGGTCGGAAAGGAAATACTTCTCGCTCAGAAGGGCTGCTCCCACAGGAATCGACAAGGCTCTTGTTCTCCCCGTTCCTGCAAGGAGAAACTCCGTGCTCCCGCCCCCAAGATCAAAAACCGCAAAAGGCCGCTTTCCTAAAACCAGGGATCGGCTGACCCCCAGACCCGACAGGATTGCCTCTTCTTCGCCGGACAGGAGCCGAACCGGAAGGTTTGTCTCCTCCCGCAAGATGCGAAGGATATCGTGCCTGTTGGCTGCTTCCCTCAGTACCCCGGTGGCCACCACCTGGAAATAGGAAAGGTCAAAGGCCTCACTGGCCCGTTTGAATTCCTTCAGGCAGAGAACAGCCCTGTCCACTGCAGGTCCCTTGATGGTGAGCGCCTCCGCCGCCTCAAAATCTTTGCTGAGCAGGATATACGATCTCTTTCTAAACAAAGGCTCAAGGGTGAGCCTTTCCTCGATCCACCGGGCGATCAGCATCCTCGCAGTGTGGCTGCCCAGATCAACGGAGGCGAAAATTGGGGCGGATCCGTGCTTGTCCATGGGGGTGCC
>JAWOJI010000215.1:0-10756 GCA_046481735.1 Desulfatiglandales bacterium
CTCGGCCACCAACAAGGATCTGGATCATGAGGTCAAGGCCGGACGTTTCCGTGAAGATCTGTTCTTTCGGGTGAAGGTGGTCGTGCTTCGAATTCCGCCGTTGCGGGAACACAAAGAGGATATCCCCCTGCTGGTGGAGCACTTCATCCAGTATTACAATATGCTGTACAATAAAGGAATCGAGGGGTTCACCGATCATGCCATGGAAACCCTGATGCGCTATTCCTTTCCCGGCAATGTGCGGGAATTGGAACATATGGTTTGCAGTGCGGTGGCGCTGGGTGAAAAACGCCGGCTCGGCACCGATGATTTGCCGGAAGATCTCCCACTGTTGGACGTAAACACCATGTTGCGGGATGATTTAACAACCCTGGCGGACCAGGAAAAATCTCACATTATCAGAGTCCTTGAAGCGACCAATTACAACAAGGTGCGGGCGGCAAGAATTCTGGGAATACCCAGAACCACCCTTTGGCGCAAAATGAAAAAACTCGATATCAGTGAAATCGAGTGATCCGGGGCCGACCCACTCTCACCGGCCCGAGGATTTTTGCAGCATTCGACGGCAACCGGCGATCAATTGTTCGAAAAGAGCACTCGAATCATAGAGGTTGAATGTCTTAAGCCTGGCAATGCCGTCTACCATGGCGAAGACGATAAACGCGGTTTTTCCTGCCGGCAGGTTGTCAATGGAGCCGTCCTTTTGACCCCGGAGGATGGCTCTTTGGAAGGTGTCGAGAATGAAATTATAGATTGCGGAAAAATTTTTCCGGAACACCGGGTTCACCTGGGCCAGTTCGTAGGCGTCGTAGCGATGCAAAATCAGGAACAACTCCTCTTTGGTGCCCACGAGAAAGAGGTAGAAAAAGATGCTGCCTTCCAGCATCTCGAGGCCTGTTTCGAAGGTCTTTTCCCCGAAGAAGCCTTCGAACTCGCTGATGAGGGTTTGCCGGATGTTTTCAAGAATGGCCAGAAAGAGCCCCTCCTTGGTTTTGAAATGATAAAAAATCGTGCCTTCGGCCACGCCGGTGAGCTTTGCCAATTCGGCAATTGCGGTATTGCGGTAACCTTTTTCGGAGAAAAGCTTGGTGGCCACGCGAAGGATGGTTTCTTTCCTGGTCATCGCATCATTCCCTTAGGAAACCACGCAAACCCTTCATAAAATTCAGGACCCGTATAAGTTATCTTTTTCATCGGTCGCGGCGAAAGCGTGCATGAAATTCTTGTGCCTGTTTACGATCTCCAGGATGGTTGCCTCCTTTTGCGCAATCTGAAAGCACTCGAAGGCCATGCCTCCCTCATCGGCCGATCCACTTTTGTGTATGCAGTATAGCGGAGTCGGGCTTGGAGGGCAAACACAGCGACACAGTCGCCATGGCCTTTTTGTTGACCCGGAAAATTAAACCTTGTACGCTAATGCCGATTCGGTATTAACGAACCGGTAAAACCGTATTATGGAAAACCCTTTGCCCTTATTTCGAACTGCTTTGGCACTTGGCATCCCCCCAGCAGAAAAACCTGCTCATGGCCCTGAGCAAAGACCCTGATGCAAAACCCTTTTCAAAGGATTTTCAATTGACTCACGGGATCGGGCCGTCCTCTTCCATAAAGGCGTCTCTGGAATCCCTGGTGAAGAAGGGAATCCTGGCCAGGAGGTTCTGGGTGGAGAGCTCTTTTCGAACTCCTTCCAACGACTGCAATCACGACAAGGCGGGCCAACTCCAAACCATTCATGAGAGGCATCTGCAAATCGGTTATCACCAAATCGCAACAGCCGGTGAGAAACATAGTGGAAGCATGGAGGCCATTCCCGGCAAGGCTCACGTCGTAACCATATCTTTATTGTGGGAAACAGAGGCAAAGTAAATGGGGTAAATCCTGTATTTTGCATCTACAGGTCGAATCCTCAGTTTACTCCGGACAAACCTGGGTCAGATGACAAGGCCAAGCAAGAGGTGCAACCCGCAGAACCGTCGCGGCCTGACAAATTATCCCGACTGATCCTTTCATTGGAGTTTCCGGCCTTGATCCTGCTCCGGATCACAGGCCCACGCAAAACCTGTGACAAGGGCATCCTCTAGAGACTCTACTTTTCTTTCCATTGAGGTTTGCGTTTGTTCAAGAAGGCGTCCACGCCCTCTTTTGCGTCTTCCGTCATGCACAAGGCGGCGAAAAGCTCATTGGTGTAGGCAAGGGCTTTACCATATTCCAGGTCGCACATGCCATAGAAAGCCTCTTTTCCCATCTGAAGAGCGAGGGGGCTCTTTCCCGCAAGTTTGTTTGCCAGGGCCATGGTTTCCTCTTCGAGTTTGTCATGGGGAACCACTTTATTCACCAGGCCCCATCGTTCCGCATCCCTTGCCTCGATCATGTCGCCGGTCATGACCATTTCAAGACACCGTTTCCTGCTCAGGGACCTGGACATGGGAACAGCGGGACCCATGCAGAAAAGCCCCACATTGACGGCGGTGGCGCCGAGCTTGGTGCCTTCGGCGACAACGGCGAGGTCACAGGCCGCGATCAGGCCGACACCGTTGGCCACCGCATAGCCGTGAGCCGAGGCGATAACCGGTTTCTTCATGGATGCAATGATGTGCAAGGCACGTTCCATAAGCCCGATCCAGTCACGGTATTCCTGCAGGGTCTTGCCGTGAAATTCGGAGATGTCAATGCCGGTGCAAAAGGCTTTTCCGGCCCCTTTGATGACAACGACCCGGACGGCCTTGTCCATCTCGAGCTCCAGAAGGGCCTTGCACAGTTCCCGGGCGAGAGCGGTGTTAAAGGTGTTGAACTGGTCGGGGCGGTTCAGGATAATGATCCCCACATGCTCTTTGCGTTCGACAAGGACGTTCCGGTAGGACATGCTCACCCTCCTCCATTTGGCAGTCTTCAATAAGGTTGCTTCAACCTTCTTTGTCTTCACCGCTGCTCGCCGTGAGCACGAATTCAGGAGGCTTCATGATGTGTTTCTTGACGCTGCAAAGGTCCATCACCCTGATGACGGCTTTCTTGTACCGTTCAGGAAAATCAGGCGGCACCTTCAAATCAATGTGAAGGCGCTGGATGAACTGTTTCTTTTCGTCGAATTCACAACTCATGCTGAGCGCCATGTTTTCTGAAGGAATCTGCCTGGCCTGGCAGAATTCAAGGGCGTAAATCCCCGCACAGGTCGCGATGGAGGCCAGGAAGAGCTGCAAAGGCTCCGGCGCCGTCCCCGTACCTCCGTTTTCGACGGTCTGGTCCGTCCTGATCATCATGCCCCCGATTGCCGCATCCACCCTTTTGCCGCCGGGAAAGGTCACATCAATTGTTCCGGACATTTTCTTCCCTCCAAAAGCCATGCACGTCATGAGCAGGCAATATAGCAGGAAAAAGCCTTGAGAAGAAAGAGGTTATTGAATGCCTGGCGGGCTGTCAGAAATTCCGGCTTCTTGACGCGGGCGCTATTTTGCTACTAATGTAATGCAAACGAAGGAAGTGCCTGATTATGGCCACACACTTCGTGCCTGCAATGACAAGGTTTTTCCTGCGATTGTATTCAGTTGGAGATGAAGAGATAGGTTCAGGACTGAGGAGGTGAGAGGGCAAAACAATGGAGACCTATAGAGAATACCCCAGGAAGCGGACGTTTTACGACCCTGAACCCGATTACACAAGGCCCCTCTGCGAAATCCCCCACGAAATGCGCGAACGCATGTGCAGTCGCCTCCGCTTTCTTTATGGCGACAAGCTGGCGGATCAATACATGCCGGAACTGGAGCGAATTCTGAGAGTCCACCACGCCCACAAGCCCCAGGAGATGATCGAGAAAGAAAAGGGTTATGATCCCAAAGAGCGGTTTTCGGAACAGGATATGATCCTGATCACCTACGGGGATATGGTCAAGGGGCCGGGAGAGACCCCCCTCTCCGCGCTCCACAACTTCGTCAACACCTACAACCGCGGCGCCATCAACACGCTCCACATTCTTCCGTTTTTCCCTTATTCTTCGGACCGCGGTTTTTCCGTGGTGGACTTCAAGCTGGTCGATCCGAAGCTGGGCACCTGGGCGGATATCCGGGAGAAGAAGCGCCGCTACGATTTAATGTTCGATGCGGTCCTCAATCATGTCTCGTCCCGGAGTGAGCTTTTCAGGGAATTCCTGGACGGAAACCCTCGTTACCAGGACTTCTTCATCGCCTACGACTCTCCCGACGATCTCACCCCGGATCAGCGAAGAAAGATATTCCGGCCGAGGACATCGGACATCCTCACGAGATTCGATACCATCCACGGTCCAAGATGGGTGTGGACCACCTTTTCCGAAGACCAAGTCGATTTCAATTTCCGGAACCCCGAGGTCCTCCTGCAAGTCATGGACAGCTTGCTCTTCTACATACGAAATGGGGCCGATATCCTTCGCCTTGATGCGGTCACCTACATCTGGGCCGAACCCGGCACCGAGAGCGTCCATCTACCCCAGACCCACGAGGTGGTGAAGCTCCTTCGAGATGTGGTCGACAGCGTTGGGTTGGGTGTGGCCCTGTTGACGGAGACCAACGTACCCCATGAGAAGAATATCTCCTACTTCGGCAACGGATGTGACGAGGCGCACATGGTCTACAATTTTGCGTTGCCCGCCCTTGTGCTCCACACGTTTTACCGGGAGGAAAGCAGCGCCATTTCACGATGGGCTGCGGACATAAAGCCGCCCTCCGAGATGGCGACGTTCTTCAATATTTTGGACACCCACGACGGGATCGGCCTGATGGGCGCAAAAGAGATTCTTTCAAGAGAGGACATCGCCCTGATCATCAAAACGGCAAGCGATCGGGGCGCCTATATTTCTTACAAGATGGGGGAAGACCGAGCCGAAGAACCCTATGAAATCAACACTACGTGGTGGAGCGCCGTCAACAGGGACGGCGACCGGGAGGACATAGAACGGCAGGTGAAGCGATATGTCGCTTCCAGGAGCATCGCCCTTGTCATCCAGGGCGTGCCGGGAATCTATGTGCACGGATTCATGGGGACGGTGAATGAACATGACCGGGTAAAGGAGACTGGAGTAAAACGGGACGTGAACCGAGGGTTCATCATCAGCGAAGAAGTGGAGCGGGAACTGGCTGACCCCCGTTCCAAAATTTCCCTTATCCGCCTTTACAGCGGCAGGCTTTGTCGCACTCGAACCATGCATCGGGCTTTCCACCCCCGGGGCCGGCAAAAGGTCCTGGAAACATCTCCTCACGTTTTTGCGGTTGTGAGACAATCGCCTGAAAGGGATGAACACATTCTAGCCATCACCAACGTGACGGGAAGGGAAATTCAACTGGATATCCCCCTGTCTGAAGTAGGGGTCGAGGAAGATGCGTGGCAGGATTTGCTGAGTGATGTAACGTATCCCGCCGCAGAGGGCGCCCTTAAGATCAGTCTTGAAGCCTATGGCGTTCTGTGGCTCAAACCACGTCGGGAAATCAAAGAAACCGGCCGTTCGTAGGCGGAACTTGACCGTCTGAAAAGGGCTTGAAATTGCTTTTCCGATAAAGGGCCTCCTGAACAAAGGAGACCAGCCTTTGAATCCCTTCCAGATCAAGGCCTGTTGGGATGCCCCGGTCTTCGAAGAACGCTGCAAGAGCTTCTGTCGGCTGGTTGCCGGGCGCTCGGGTAACGCATCCGCCCGTTCCTCCGAGTGAGGCGTCAAACCGCCGTAATCCAACCTCGTAGGCGGCCCAGCTGTTCGCGACGGCCTTTTCTCCATGCACATGATGAGGATGGTACCCTAATCTGTCCACGATTTCCTTGCTGCAGCCTTTAAGAAGCCTTTCCAGAACGCTTCTCGTTTCGTTCTCCCCGGCAACTCCCTGGAGGTCCGAGAGGGTGACGGTTGCGGCTCCCATGTCGAGCAGCCTCTCGATATATGCGCCAAGCGCCCTGACGCTCGGCCTGATGATCTCTGCCTGAGGGCCGGAACGGTAACCGAAGGCGGCGGAAACGTAAGCGGCGATCCGGATCTTACGCGTAAAAGCATCTCTCACGATAACCTTATAATCCTCCAGGGTGTCCTCAATGGTTCTACCCAGGTTGAGGCGATTGTGTGCTTCAACAGCGCTGAAAAAAATGCCGAGAGAGTGATGATATTCATCGGGACCAAGGCCGGCGGAGAGAAAGGTTTTGTACCCCGCGCGATTGGGGACCAGAGTGATAACATTGACGTGATCCACCCTGCCGATTCCTCGAGCAATCATACGGATGGTTTCTTCGGCCATGGCAGGGGCTATGCGCGGATGAACGCATGAAAGCACTTCCAGGTTGCGGAACCCCAAGTCGATGAGCTTCAGTGCTAGATTAATCCTGAATTGGGGAGAGAAGACCCGAAGAAAAGAGGATGGGACATTCTGGCCGAATTCCCTCAAGGTCACATCGGTAATGACTGGACCGCAGCGTCTTCCATCTCTTACGGAGGCGCCCTGTCGCAATGCTAATTCCCCCGACAACCCGCCACACCACTGCCTTTCATGCTCCCTGGGCTCCAAGCTCCTTGACGGTTCTTTCCAGGGATTCCGTGTCTTCCACATTCATGGTGGGGATCTCGGGGCGGATGTCTTTGATCATGTTGCTCAGGACCTTCTTGGGCCCCACCTCAATGAATAGATCCGCGCCGTTATCGACCATCTTGTCTACGGATCGGCGCCAGTTCACACAGGTAAAGATTTGCTCGTAGAGTTCCTTTTTGATATGCCCCGGATCGACAATGGCTTCCGACGTGACGTTGGCGATGACCGGTTTGTGGGCAATACACATATCGCTTGCGGCAAGCTCTCTTTTGAACCGATCTGCCGCCGGCTTCATGAGAGGGCTGTGAAAGGGGCCTTCCACTCTGAGCACCGTGGGGATCAAGCCTTCTTTCTTGAGTTTCTTACCCAGGTCATCCAGGTTTTTCTTAAACCCGCCCACCACGATCTGGCTCTTCGTGTTGACGAGGGTTACATAGACTTGAGCTTCCCTGGCCATGGTTTCGATCATGGTATGATTCAGCTCCTTGCCCTTGTTCACGACGGCCATCAGGCCTGCATCCGGGTAAGCATTGCTGAATTCCGTGATAAAGTTTGCTCTTTTCTGGACCAGATCCATACAGGTCCTGAAATCCATGGCTCCTGCAACAGCGAGGGCGGTGTATTCCCCCAAGCTGTGGCCTGCCAGAAAAGCAATGTTGCACTGCACGCTCACTTCGTTGCACATTTCTTCAAAAATCTTGTAGCAGGCGTATCCCGTCGTGAACACGGCGGGTTGAGTATACCTTGTCCTGTCGAGATCGGGCCGGTGCACCAACTTCGATCCCAACAGCGGCTTCTTGAAGCACTTCTCCGCCATGTCATAGCCCACCACGGAGCTGGATTCATCGTAAACATCTCGAACCAGCTTGAAACGGTCATACAGTTCCTTCCCCATCCCTACATATTGCGATCCCTGCCCGGGAAAAATGAGGGCAACTTTATTGTATTTCATGAGCCTACTCCTTTCTGAGGCCCCTCGAGCAATCCTTTTGCAAAAACCCGACAATTTTCTATTATACAGACGGCGTCTTCTTTTTCAAAGGCAAATCGGTTTTTTGCACTCGAACGCCCGGCAAGTTGCCGCGCCCCTTTCTCGGTTTCCTGTTGAAGGATTTCTCATGAAAGAGGCTTTGCTTCATCAATCAGCATAATGGGGATGTCATCCTTAATCTCATAGAGGAGTTTGCACCTGTCGCAGATAAGTCCATCCCCGGCTTTGTTCATATAGATGTCTCCCTTGCACTTAGGGCAAGCCAGGATTTCCAAAAGTTCTTTGCTGATCGGCATAATCTGTCACCTCTCGTTCACATGCTGTTTGACGGTTTCGAACACTTTTTCCACCGTGATGCTCTTCATGCAGGTTTGGTGAGAGCACTTCTTTTTGAAGCACGGGCTGCATTCCAGGCTTTCCCGGATCACTGTGTGTCCCTTTCCATAGGGTCCGGTCCGCCAGGGCGCGGTAGGGCCGAACAGGGCGACAACAGGCGCCCCCATGGCTGCCGCAATGTGCATCGGCCCGGTGTCGGTAGTGACGACAAGGCGGCAATGGGTGTAAAGACAGGCCAATTCCCTGAGGGTTGTGAGTCCTGCAAGGTTCAGGGGGCGAGGGCTTATCCCTTCAATGATTCGTTCAATGACAGAGCGGTCGGAAGGGCTTCCCGTGAAGAGGACTTTGCAAGAGAGCTCTTGCTGGATTCTCCTCGCCAGGGAGGCGAAACGCTCTTCATCCCAGAGTTTCGTAACCCACCGAGCCATAGGGTTGATCGCAACAAGGGATTCTGATGGGGTGAAGTGTTCCGCCAGGAGCCTGTCAATTCTTTGCCTGTCGCCTTGCCCAAGCGGGACCTCTCCCTTCCATGAGTTTATGGTGCAACCGAGATACCGGGCTGCTTGCAGATACCGGTCCAGAGCGTGGCGGTTGTAATCAAAAGGGTAGGGCCGATCGGTGAGAAAGAGCATGCTTCCTTCCCTCCCTCCTGTAAAGCCTATCTTTCGTCGTGCCCGAGCCAATCCTGTCAAAATCCCGCTCTTGAAAAGACCATGGAGGTCGATGACCAGGTCATAGCGGTTCGTCCTTACACGCTGCACAAATCCCTTGATTTCCTTTAGGACGGAAAGCGTTTGTCCCGCGGAAAAAAGCTTTTTCTGCCATGATTTTCTGTAGGAGACGATGACCTGGTCAACATCCTTGTGGCCTTCGATAATCGGTCGGGCTTCTTCCTCCACGAGCCAGTCGATCCTTGCCTCAGGAAAGTTCTTTCTCAACACTTCCAGCAAAGGGAGGGTGTGAACCACGTCGCCGATCGCGCTCAACTTAACGAGAAGAATGCTGCGGGGCGAGTCAATGTCAATGAGTTTGCTCACCATTTACGATCCATTGTGCGGCATCCAGGAGGTTCCGAGCAACGTAAACCGGCTTTGCCTTCCGAAACGGGAGAACGTGTTCGATTTCTCCGAGACCATAACCGGTTTGTACCAGAATGCCCTTTATTCCTGCCCGCTCCGCAAATTCCATGTCCGAACACATGTCTCCGACCATGAAAGAGGAGGGAAGGTGGATGTCAAAAGCTCCGCAAGCCTGATCAATGAGACCGATCTTTGGTTTTCTGCACGGACAGTCCACAGAAAGACCGGGCACGCTCCCCTGGGGGTGGTGCGGGCAGAAAAAAACAGCATCAACTCCGGCGCCGGCTTCTTCATCCAGCCTCTCCCGCAGGAGGGAATGGATTTCATGGACCAGAGCGATCGGGTAATAGCCGCGGGCAACCCCGGACTGATTGGAGACGATGATTGTCAGATAGCCTACATCATTAAGAAGACGAATGGCCCGGGCAACCCCCGGGAGCAGCACAAAGCGACTGGGATGGTTGATATACCCCATCTGTTCATTGATCGTTCCGTCCCTGTCCATAAAAACAGCTGCTCTTTTCATTTTGCACCCAAGAAGAATAAAGAATACGGAAGGAGTCAGAAGGAAGCCCCTTCTGCTTACCCCTTCTCCGTCCTCTGTCCTTCACTTTTTGCCCGAAGTTCCTCCATGGCGTTCCACACTTCCTCCGGTCCAATTGAGAGAAGACAGGGATACCCGATCCGGCATTCCGGCTTCAGACAGGGTGAGCAATCCAGATGGCGCTTCACAATCCGCGTCCACTTCCCTCTGGGCCCCGTGGCGACAGGATTCGTCGAGCCGAAAATGGCGACTGTGGGGGTACCAAGAGCCGCTCCTACGTGCATCAGGCCGGAGTCGTTGCTAATGAAGAAACCACAAGCCTTGATAAGTGCCATGGCTTCCCCGAGCGAGGTCTTGCCGCAAAGATTCAGAACATGGTGCTCCATGGCTCGGGTCAGATCGAGACAGGTGGAGTCGTCTTTCTTGCTTCCCAGGAGCAGGACTTTGGCGCCCCAGCGTTCAACGGCCCTGTCTCCGATAGCGGCGAAGCGGTCCACAGGCCAGCGTTTCGCCGGACCAAACATGGCGCCGGAGCTCAATCCCACAAGAAAATCGCCTTCTTCAATGCCCCGTGAGGAGAGCAAGCTACGCGCGGCCGCGGTATCTCCAGGCCCAACATGAAGCCGGGGCTCTCTTGCCGGCGCCTCCCAATTCATGGCGCGGAGCAGAGCAAGATAGTATTCAACCTGATGTTTCTGCAGGATTTCATGATCCCGGATCACGGCATGGGAAAGAAGCCACCTTCTGCCGTCCGTGTTGTAGCCCACTCTCAAGGGCACCCCTCCCAGATAGGCGAGGAGGGCCGCTTCAAAGGCATTTTGGAAAAGAACCGCCAGATCAAATCCACGCTTTCGAAGGAGCCCGACAATTCGAAATCTTTCCCGGAGATCTTCAAAAAACCCTTGGCCACGGGCGTAAGGAATGACTTCATCGACGCCGGGGTGGCTCTCGAAGAGGGCGGCCACCCAAGGCCTTGAAAGGACGGCAATATGGGAGTCAGGGAAGTTTTCTCTCAAGGCGTCGAAAGCGGGCATGCACATGACCACATCACCAACCCAGTTCGTGGCGCGAACCACGATGCGGTGGATGGTGGACCTGTCAATAGTGTTCCCCCCTGCTACCCTCATGCCTTGCTCCGCCCTTATCCCGCTATCCCTTCATCCCAACATCCCATTCACAGTAGTTCTTCGTTTTCCACCTCTTGTGATACCAGAACCAGTGGTCCGGGTATTCCCTCACATACTTTTCTATTATACGCGTAAATGCTTCCGTG
>JAWOJI010000220.1:0-4123 GCA_046481735.1 Desulfatiglandales bacterium
CGCCTAAGGGAGCGAGTCGCCTCAGCCCCTTTTTACATGGTCCCGTATATAGCGGACAATATCCTCGGTGGAGGTGCCGGGCCCAAAAACTTCCGCGATGCCGCACTCCTTCAAGCCGGGAACATCCTCATCCGGTATAATTCCGCCGCCGACAACAAGGACGTCATCCGCCTTTTTCCCTTTGAGCAGGGTCATCACCTCCGGGAACAAGTAGTCATGGGCTCCGGAGAGGATGCTCATGGCAATCACGTCCACATCTTCCTGTATGGCGGCTTCAACGATCTGGCGAGGGGTCTGCCTGAGCCCGGTATAGATCACCTCCATGCCTGCATCCATGAGGGCGCTTGCAACAACCTTGATTCCGCGATCATGGCCGTCCAGCCCGGGCTTGGCGGCCAGCACACGTATCTTTCTATCCTTGCTCATTCTTCACACTCCGTCGGTAGAGTAGGCAGTCGGGAGTAAGGGCCATTTGTTTTGCTATCGGAGCGTATTGACCTGCCGATATTCTCCGAAGACTTCTCGCAGGGCGTCGCAGATCTCTCCGAGGGTTGCATACGCTTTGACTGCATCCAGGATAGGGGCCATCAGGTTTTCCTTGCTTTCGGCCGCTTCCTTCAAACGGGCGAGGTGTCGAGGAATGCGTTCATTGTCGCGAGCCGCCTTGAGTTCCTTTAATTTTGACATCTGGGCGATGCGCACACCGGGATCCACCCGCAGGAGGTTGGTGGGTTTTTCCTCTTCGACTTGAAAGCGATTCAGGCCGACCACAATCCTTTCGTTTCTCTCGATTTCCTTTTGATAACGGTAGGCGCTGTCCTGGATTTCCTTTTGGACAAAACCCTGTTCGATCGCCGCCGCCGCTCCTCCCATCCGATCAATTCTCCGGATGTACTCTTCCGCTCTTTCGCAGATTTCCCGGGTGAGCGCTTCCAAGAAATAGGAACCTCCCAGAGGGTCCACGGTGTCGCTCACCCCTGTTTCGTGGGCGATGAGTTGCTGGGTGCGGAGGGCAATCTGTACGGCTTGCTCGGAGGGAAGGCACAAAGCCTCATCCATGGAATTGGTGTGCAGGGACTGAGTCCCTCCCAGAACGGCGGCCAGGGCCTGAAAGGCCACTCGCACGATGTTGTTCATCGGCTGCCTTGCGGTCAGGGTGCACCCCGCAGTCTGCGTGTGAAAACGCACCATCAGGGACCTCGGGTCTTTTGCCATGAAACGTTCTTTCATGATTTTTGCCCAGAGAGTTCTGGCAGCACGAAATTTCGCAACCTCTTCAAAAAAATCCAGGTGGGCATTAAAGAAAAAGGATAGCCTTGGGCCAAAAGCGTCTATGTCGAGGCCTGCCTGAAGGGCGGCGTCGACGTAGGCGATGCCGTTGGCCAGGGTGAAAGCCACTTCCTGCACCGCCGTGGATCCCGCTTCCCGTATGTGGTATCCGCTGATGCTGATCGTGTTCCACTGTGGAACCCGGTCCGCGCAGAAGGCAAAGATGTCCGTGACGATTCTCATGGAGGGCTTCGGAGGGAAAATATAGGTTCCCCTTGAAGAGTATTCCTTGAGGATGTCGTTTTGAATCGTTCCCCGCAGTTTTTCAGTCGCAATGCCCTGCTTCTCCGCAACAGCCAGATACATGGCCAGGAGCACGGCGGCAGGGGCGTTGATGGTCATGGAGGTGCTCACTTTGTCCAGGGGGATCCCGTTGAACAGGATTTCCATGTCCTGGAGTGAATCGATGGCCACGCCGACTTTACCCACCTCGCCCATGGCCATTTCATGGTCCGAGTCATAGCCGATTTGCGTGGGCAGATCAAAGGCCACGGACAGACCGGTCTGCCCCTGCTCCAAAAGGAATTTATACCGTCTGTTCGATTCCTCGGCAGAAGCAAAACCGGCATACTGCCTCATAGTCCAGTGCCGGCCCCGGTACATGGTAGGCTGAACGCCCCGAGTAAAGGGATAGGAACCGGGAAACCCGAGATCCGAGAGATAGTCCATGTCCTGGAGATCCAGGGGGGTGTAAAGCCTGTGCACGGGAATGCCCGAGGTATTCAAAAAATCCTTCTTCCGCTCGGGTGTCCGGTTAAGGCTTTCCTCGATCTTCCTGCACCATTGCCTGTACTTTGTTTCAAGCTCTTGTTGCCGATGACTCATGAGCCACCTCTTTCCTAGGTTGCACCCACGCTCCTCATGACCGGCACAAAGGCCCTGCCCGCATTCCCAGCCGAGAAGCCCATGAGAGGGCGATGGTCTACTCCAAGACGATCAGAACGGCATCCGCCTCAACGGCGTCGCCCTGCTTGCATTTTACCTCTTTGACAGTTCCGGAAACTCCAGCCACCACCGGCAGCTCCATCTTCATGGCTTCGAGAATCACAACCTCGTCATTCTCACTGACTTTGTCACCCGCCTTCACCTTAACATCAATGATTTTCCCTCCCATGGGAGCCGTCACTTCACTCACAGTATGATCCTCCTTATGCTATAGAAATTCCAATCAATTAAAGCTTCCCTATATCATCTTATTTCCTCAGTTTGTCAAGCCTAAACTGATTCTCCGGATTAATGGGGACCATAAGAGAAACCTTGACATAACCTGTATATTTTACTAAGATTATGCCTACATTTGTTCAGCCGAGCATCCCTTTCAGGAGAGAAAGCAGGCCTTGCAGGGAAGGGCGGAAGGCTCTAGGAGGAAACGATTATGCCGGTGTATGTCTGGGTTGCAGAAACCAAGAAAGGACGCAAACTTAAAGGGGAGATCGACGCAGCGAACGAAGCCATTGCTTTGAATCAACTCAAGAAACGCAATTTTTCCATCAAGAAGTTAAAGCTCAAGCCGAAAGACATCTTTGAAAATATTTCCTTCCTGAAATCGAAAGTCACGAACAAGGATCTTGTTGTTTTTACCAGACAGTTTTCCACCATGATCGATGCAGGCCTCCCTCTGGTGCAGGGACTCACCATCCTTGCGGAACAGTCGGAAAACCCAACCTTCAAGTCCATCCTCAAGGAAATCACGAGGGATGTTGAAGGTGGGTCCACCTTAGCGGAAGCCATGAAAAAGCACGGAAAGGTCTTTGACGATCTTTTCGTCAACCTGGTCGCCGCCGGCGAGGTGGGGGGCATCCTGGACACCATCCTCCGCAGGCTCGCCACCTTTATTGAAAAGGCGGAAAAACTTAAATCCAAGATCAAAGGGGCGTTGACCTACCCTGCGGTGGTTGTGGCGATAGCCATTCTTGTCATTGCCGTGATTCTCATCTTTGTGATCCCTGTTTTCGAAGACATGTTCAAGAGTTTCGGTTCCGCCCTTCCAGGTCCTACTCAGTTGGTGGTGAACATGAGCCGCTTCATGAAAGGGAATTTCCACTGGGTGATCCTGGGGATTGGAGCCGCCGTCTTCGCTTTGAAGAGATACCGTGGCACCAAGAAGGGAAGGAAGCAAACGGATGCTCTTTTCCTGAAATTGCCCATCTTCGGGGATCTTCTCAAGAAAACAGCGGTGGCAAGGTTCACGAGGACCCTTGGAACCATGATCAGCAGCGGGGTGCCCATACTGGATTCCCTGGAAATCGTTGCGAAAACATCCGGCAATGTGATCATCGAGGAAATCCTCTACGAGGTGAGAGGGAGCATTGCCGAGGGGCAAACGATTGCAGAGCCCCTTTCGGAAAACGACATTTTTCCAGGGATGGTCATCCAAATGATCGCGGTGGGCGAAGCGACAGGCGCCCTGGACTCCATGTTGGAGAAGATCGCAGATTTCTACGATGAAGAGGTGGATGCAGCGGTCGCTGCTTTGACCTCCATGCTGGAACCGCTCCTCATGCTTTTCCTTGGTGGGTCCATCGGCGGGCTCGTGATTGCCATGTATCTGCCCATTTTCGGTATGGCCGCAGCCATGGGCAGCTGATCCAATCGACATGGTCAATCCTGACCCCAAATCGCCTCGGGTCGAACTATCAGGTCGCCTTCAAAAACTCATGTTTTTGAGGGTGATCTTTGTTTCCCTGTTGCTGGGAGCGACGATCTTCACCCAGGTCAAGGAGACAAAGACCGAATTCGGCAGCATCCAGACCTACCACTACCTCCTCATTGCCTCCATCTATTTTTTGACCTT
>JAWOJI010000326.1:0-5785 GCA_046481735.1 Desulfatiglandales bacterium
GCGGACAACTGGAAGCGCCACGGGTTTGTCCTGGCACGGCAGAAGTGCGTCGAGGTCGGAGAAGCCTGGCAAGACCACAAGATCTTCCAGGAGCTTGGGAAGAGAATGGGCCAGGAATGGTGGGACACGGTGGAAGACGCCTTGGACTGGCTGCTGGAGCCGGCAGGACTGACGTGGGAGGAGTTCAAGAAAAAAGGCTGGCTTCAGGGGGAGATGGTGTACTACAAGTACAAAGAGCGGGGCTTCTCCACACCCACGGGCAAAGTGGAACTTCATTCCACCGTGTTGGAGAAATGGGGGTATGATCCCATCCCCAAGTACACGGAAATTCCGGAAAGCCCCTATTCCAGGCCCGACCTTGGGGAGAAATATCCCTACATCCTCAATGCCGGGCTGCGGACCCCTACATTTTTTCACTCCGCCAACCGCATGATTCCGTGGCTCAGGGAGATTCGACCTGACCCCATCGTGGAGATTCATCCGGAGACGGCCAAGAAGCACGGTATCAAAGAAGGGGACTGGGTCACCCTTGAGTCCCCCAGGGGACGCATCAGGCAGCGGGCCAAACTCAATGACGGGATCGATCACCGGGTCATTGTGGCCGAGCATGGGTGGTGGTTCCCGGAAATCAAAGACGAGGGTCACGGTTGGGATATTTCCAATGTCAACATTCTGACAGACAACGCCTATGAGACCCTGGATCCTGCCATCGGGTCCACCAACCTGAGGGTGTGTTTGTGCAATATTTCCAGGGCGGAACAAGGCGGCATAGAGAAAACAGCATGACAGGGGAGGGCGTCCGGGAATCGGAATCAAGCTGGGTCGATTCCAAAACCGGCCTGGAGTGGCAGCGCGAATCCCCGGGGGAGATGACATGGGATCAGGCAAAATCCTATGCCCAGTCACTCCGACTGGCCGGAAAGGGCGGCTGGCGGCTGCCGTCTCTGGCGGAACTGGAGTCTCTTCTCGACCGTTCCAGGTATCGTCCGGTTGTGCGCGAGGAGGTTCCCTTTCGGGATACCCGTTCATACTGGTCGTCTACGACGTTTCAAGAGGAAACCGGCGCAGCTTGGATCGTGATGTTCGAGGGAGCCTACGTGCTGAGCTACTACAAAAGCAATCGTTACCATGTCCGGTGCGTACAGGGGTAGGTCGAGAGAGGGGATTCCTCGAAAACTTGCCGACAGGGTCTATTTACGAAGCACTGTGTGGAGGTGAGCAAGATGAAGAAAGTATCGTTGATCTGGTTTCAAAAGGACTGCATGGGCTGTCATGCCTGCGAGGTGGCGTGCAAGCAGGAACACAGCCTCGGGGTAGGCCCCAGGCTGGTCAGAGTGATTGAGCGGTCGCCGGCTTTTTTACCCGTCTACTGCCACCACTGCGTCAAGGCCCCCTGCAAAGAGGCATGCCCGGTGGAGGCTATCTCCAGGACCGAACAGGGTGTGGTGCTCATCGATGAGGCGCTGTGCATAGGATGCAAAGCCTGCGTGGAAGCCTGCCCTTTCGGAGCCATGCAATTCGACGAGGACCGGGAACTGGCGGTCAAGTGTGATATGTGCGTCCAGCGGCAGGCAAAAGGCCAAGGACCCGCTTGCGCTTCGGTTTGCCCCACAGGGTGCATTCACTTCGGCGACACCCGGAGGGACCTTGGCGAGAAAATCGAAAAAATGATCCTGCAGGAAAAGAGGGCCATATTATGATTTGACGAAAGGCCCCGAAATTTGCTACAGAGGAACTCTGTTCCCCCCATAGGAAACCAGCCTTATCCGATTCCGCGACATGGAGTGTGGGATCCTTCATAAGGCTCCATTTGAATTCGCGAAGACAGGAGGCCCCAAAATGTCTGAGACGGCTTTGCTGGAAGGAAAGAAGGTTCTGGTTGTGGATGATGAACCGGATGTGCTGGAAGTCGTGGCGGACCTGCTCAAGATGTGCAGAGTCACTACCGCCTCCAACTTCGAGGATGCCGGCAAACTGCTGGAGACGCAGACATTCGACCTTGCGGTGCTGGACATCATGGGGGTGGACGGGTACGGGCTCTTGAAGATCGCCAATCGGAAAAATATCCCGGCCGTCATGCTGACCGCCCACGCTTTCAACCCGCCCAATCTTGTGAAGTCCATTAAAGAAGGCGCTGCTGCCTACATTCCCAAAGAAGAGATTACGAGAATTGCCGATTTCCTGAACGACGTTCTTGTAGCCAAAGCGACGGGGAAAAATCCCTGGGGATCCTGGCAGGACCGTTTGCCCACTTCCTTCTTCGATCGCCGCTGGGGCGCAGCCTGGAGAGATACGGACAAAGAATTCTGGGAGACCTTCCGCAAGAGCCTCAAGGAACGCACTTCACGGAATTGATTAGCACATGGAATGAATTCCAGCCCTACCTTTCGGCCATTGTGCCGAGACAATCGATCTGCAAAAAGGTGTAGGGGAGGGGTTAAACCCCTCCCCTACATTTTGCGCCAAGATCCAGGACTCCTCCAACTCCAGCCATCGCCGGGGACCAAACTGAACACCGAACACTCATTGCTCGGCGATACGGTCGGAAAGCGTTCCTACGGCAATCGCAAAATGAAGGGACCGGTTCCATCGTAGAAGGGAACGAAAATTGTTGCTCACCAGAAAGGCTGTCTTCTTTTGTTGATCCGGCGCTACAACAGACCACAGTAGAGACGGATCGGCCTGATTTGCGTTTTTTCCCTCGGATCGCACCCCGGCACCCTTCCATTCGGCAAAAGGCTTTTTCACCTCAAGGCCGGCAGAGGAGGCGCTGAAGTTCGTGGGGATGGTCGCCTCAAAACCCCATGGTTCGTCTTTTGTCCATCCGGCTTTGCTCAGGTAGTTTGCTGCAGAGGCGAACACGTCCGGTAAGCTGGTCCAGATGTCCCTTCGTCCGTCCCCGTCGTAGTCCACCGCAAAGTTATGAAAGCTCGAAGGGATGAATTGAACCTGGCCCATAGCGCCGGCCCATGACCCGTTCATCTTATCAGGCGTAATGTGTCCCTGATCGATGATGCGCAAGGCGTGCAGGAGTTCCTGGCGAAAGAAGGTCGCTCGGCGGCCCTGGAAGGCGAGGGTTGCGACCGCATCAATGACGGGGTATGTGCCGATGCTGCGTCCGAAATCGGTCTCAATTCCCCAAAGGGCCACCAGGACGGACGGTGTCACACCGTAATCCCGGTAAACGCGATTCAGAAGATCGAGATTTTCAGCCATCGCCTCGCGCCCCCTGAGAACCCGGCTTTCCGGGACCACACGTTGAAGATACTCTTCCACCGTCATCCTGAACTCCGGTTGACTCTGCTCCAGTTCGGCCACACGGGGAAGAATCTGCACGTTGGTCAGGGCGGCATCGAGCGTTGCCTGGGAGATCCCTCCGGCAAGCGCCTCGGTTCGGATCTCTGCGAGCCATTTCTCAAACGCCTTCTTTTCCTGGGCCTGGGCTGCGGAAGGAATGATGAGCAAGCAACCAAGGAGGATGAAAAACAGAGGAGCTTTTCGTGTCATGAGTGGCCGGCCCTTTCAAGGAGAACCATAATACGATTGCACTTGCAGTGTCAACCTTTCCACGCGGTTACACGGAGGATAGGCTTTGAGCCCGCCCTTGCATTCGCGAGCCGGAGCTCGCTTCTGCAAAGATGGGTCCGAAGGAATTCATGCACAAGAAGGCACCTGCTCTAGACAATTCTAAGAGGTTTCTGAAAAACACCTGTGGAGCAGACTGCTAGAGGATTTCAACTTCGAGGGTGTCGCCGGCGGAGAGGGAAAGGGTCGTTCTCACATGGACAGGGGCGATGAGTTCCATTTTGTCGTCGGGATAGTCCTGCAAGCAGGGAATGACAATGGCCCCCTTGATTTTTCCTGCGATCAAAACCGGATGGCACACGGCGCTGCAAAATGAAGGCTGTTCGGGCGTGATCTCGACTCCCTGAAGGGCTTTGAGGGAGTTGAAAACCTCACGATCTTCCGGCTCGGTGATTTCCAGATTGAGCGTTCCGGGATAGGCGTCAATGGATAACTTGCATGAGAACTGGTTCTTCACCCAGGGAACCTGGGTGAAATCCGCGGCAACCCGGATCCCATCGACGATTTTCCCACGGATCTTAATTGGAGGTTCCTTTCTTTTTCAGGGCGTTTTTCAGTTTCTGGCTGCCCCATCGGTTGAACAGGCTGTGGTCGATATCAAAGATGTCGAGGACCCTCCCCACAGTGTGATTGATGAGATCATCCATGGTTTTTGGGAGAAAGTAAAAAGCAGGGATGGGGGGGAGAATCACTGCGCCGGCATCGGCCACATTCAGCATCAGACTCAGGTGCCCCCGGTGAAGGGGCGTCTCTCTCACCACGAGCACCAGCTTGCGCCTTTCCTTCAAAGACACGTCGGCTGCACGGATCAGAAGGTTTTCATTGTAGGAATTGGCGATTGCGGAAAGGCTTTTGATGGAGCAGGGGATGACCACCATCCCTTCGGTATGAAACGAACCGCTCGAGATGTCGGCGCCCACGTCTTCCATTTTGTAAGTCACGGTGGCGAGCGCTTTTACCTGCTCCAAAGTCCACTGGGTCTCCATGCGGATGGTTTTCTCCGCAGACCTGGAGACCACCAGGTGGGTTTCCACATCGGTCTTGGACAGGAATTCGAGAAGTCTGATCCCGTAAACGGCGCCTGTCGCTCCGGATATTCCCACGACCAGTCTTTTCATGCAATCCTCCCCTTGAGGTCCTTCAGCACGGCGGACAATCGACGCTTCACCTTGTCGGGGACATCGACTTTTTCAAACCCATCTTTTCTGGGGCGTGTGGCATCCAGGCCCATCTTGGATGTGAGGAAGCCTTCACCGGTCCATGCAGCGGAAGGGTCGATGGGTTGGCTCCTGAGTTCGGGAACAACGATCAAATCCCGGTCCGCCTGGAATCTTGTGGCAAGGGCCCATTCAACCTCCTGGTCATCCTCCGGATTCACGTCCACGTCGACCATGACCGCCTTCTTGACGCCGGTAAAGGAGAGAGCCAGCAGGAGGGCCCTGCGTATTTCTCCCTTATGATCTGAGTCGATGCTCATAACCACGTGAGAGCCGAAGGTCATGGGAACCAGATGAATTTGGCGCAGTGAGGGGATATCCCTTTTCATTTTGGGGATGAAATCCAGCCCGTGAACAAGATAAAGCAGGCTGTCCACTTCACGGGCCCAGGGCACGATGGCGTGGTAGAGTGCGTCTTTCCGGTACCGGAACCCGGTGACGCGGATCGTCGGGCTTTTTCCGAAGGCCATGTAATAGCCGCTGGATTCGCCGAGGGTCCCATCCTCTTCTTTATCCCCGGGGTCGATGTAGCCCTCGATAACGATCTCTCCATGGGCGGGGATATCCACATCCACGGTCCCGGCCGTCGTGGTCTCCACGGGTTCACCCTGGAGTCCCCCTGCAACGGAGAGCTTGTCCACCCCTTGCGGGACCTTGAAGATGGATGCGATGAAGACGGCAGGAGGAACACCGATCACCGTGGCGATCTCCATCCTCTTCCCCTCTCGACGGTGCTGCGCGTAGATGTCGGCAAGGGGAGGGTTGAGCAGGGAAATGCCCAGGCTGTTGTTCCCCCTCCCCTCCATGCGGTGGAGCCCCCGCCCGGTCACGCCGGTTTCCGCGTCCCTGGCCGAGGAGATGCCCGAGGTGATGTAAGGGCCTGAGTCCTTCGAGTAGTGGGTCAAGGCCGGAAGAACTTTCAGAAGATCCACCTTCCCTCTGGGGATGGTGACCTCATGAGAGCGGTCTTCGGAAACCGAAAC
>JAWOJI010000344.1:0-6218 GCA_046481735.1 Desulfatiglandales bacterium
CCACCTCATGGGTGTCTTTCAGGCGGTAGTGCGCGTCCGTTTTGCGTGTCGGGTCCATGACGACCACGCCGATGCCCCTGTCCTTCAGGGCCCTGAATGCATCTTCGTCGGTCACATCATCCCCGAGGTAAAAGGGGATAACGTCCGGCCTGTCGAGTTCCAGCTCACCCAAGAGCCACATGAGGGCCTTGCCTTTGTGCCAGTCCATCTTGGGCTGAAGCTCGAAAATCATCTTCCCCCCGGACTGTCTTAGATCGGGGTGCCGGGCCGCTGTCTCCTCGACCGCCTGTTTCACCTTTGGCACATTCGGGTCCTGGACCTTCCGATAATGCACGGCAATGGAGAACTTTTTCCGCTCCACCCAAGCGCCTGAACCGGCTTCGAGCTGCTTCTTTACCTCTTTTTCGGCCTTGTCCAGAGCCGGAAGAAAATCTTTTCCCTTGTTCGGCCCGGTTTCCATTCCATCCGGACCGGCGATGTCGAAGCCGTGGCTTCCGGCATAGAAGATGCTTTTGATGCCAACGAGGCGTTGAACATCGGGGCGGTCCCTGCCGCTGATGACGGCAACGGGCAGTTTCTCCGCCAGATCGATGAGAGTATTTTTCATGGAATCGGACAGGAAGGCCTTGTCCGGATCCTCTACAATCGGGGTTAGGGTGCCGTCATAATCAAGGAACACTGCAATGCCTTTGCTCTCAACCCGGCCGGCAATTTCCTCGAACCGCTCCAACGCGGAGGGCACGCTCTTTGCCGGTGTGGAGGAAGCGTTTTTTACCTTTACTGCTGACAGATCCGTGAGTACCACGTCTGCTCCCTTTTCTTTGAGATCTTCTCCGTGGCCGGTTCGATCCACGCCGATGACAAGGCCGAAACCTCCCCTCATGCCGGCTTTGACCCCGGAGATCGCATCTTCCAGGACCACGGCCCGCTCCGGTTTCACCTTGAGGTTCTCCGCAGCCACAAGGAAAATGTCCGGCGAAGGCTTTCCCTCAAGTTCCATCTCCTGGGCATCGACACCGTCGACCTTGCGGTCGAAGAGGTCAAAAATCCCGGCAGCCTTCAGGACCGCTGCACAATTCTTGCTGGACGAGACAATGGCGGTTCTAAATCCCGCGGAGCGAAGCTCGCGGACAAGACGGACCGCCGGTTCGTACACCTCCACCCCATCTTTTTCGATCAGTTCGTTGAAATAGGTGTTCTTACGGTTTCCCAGCCCGTAAATGGTTTCCTTCTCCGGCCCGTCCTCCGGGCTTCCCAGAGGGAGCTCTAATCTCCTGGATTCAAGAAAGCTCTTGATGCCTTCGTACCTGGGCTTTCCATCTACGTACCTGCGGTAATCCTCATCATCGAAAAGTTTCCAATCCCCCTTTGCATGTTTCTTCAGGTATTCGTCGAACAAGCGCTTCCACGCCCTGGAGTGAACTTCGGCCGTCTTGGTAATCACACCATCCAGATCGAAGATCGCCGCATCATAGTCGGATTGCGAAAGGGTAATAATGGATTGCATTATCATAGGATATCCTTGTAAGCCGGCAGCATGGGTTTCGCATATGCTCAACCCATCCTACCCATTTCTATGTAGACCGTAGGATGGGTTGAACCAACGTGAAACCCACCTTCCTTCTAAAGACGCCTGACAGTCAGACGGTCGTCTACGTGTACAACACCCCTGGTATACAAGGCTGCAAAAAAAGCTGCTGTTTTGGCACCCCAGTTCTGCACGGTGCCGGTGAGCGTTACAAGGCCGTTTTCCACTTTTACACCCACGGAGTCGGCGTCAACCGCCGCATTCCTTTGAAGCGCCTCTGTGACGTCTTTGGCGATGGCTTCATCCACCACCTGTTTGCTCGGCACCACGGCGAGATTGTTTGTGACATCGACCACGCCTGAAGTGGTGGCTGCCAGCTCTTCTGCATAGACCTTTTTCCAGAAACTGTCTACCGATCCTTCGAGAATGACCTTGGAGGCGTCTACCGAAACCTTTATCTGGGAATCATCCAGTGTGGGGTTCCATTCCAAAACCTTCTCCACATTGACCTTGATTTCGTTGTCATCTCGAATGGGCACTCCGCTGGGCGCGGCCACCTTGATGTGGTTTTCTACGGACAGGACCCCCGGAACGCTCCATGCGTCTTCAAAAGCGGCCTTGCGCTCCAGAAAACTCGTGGCCTCGCCGCCCAAGATCACGATCCCGTCTTTTACGATGACGTTGATCACTGAGCCGTCCACCCGGCTGTCCCAATAAAGCTGCTGGACAACGTCCATTTTGATTTTTTCATCTGTGGCTGCCATGATTCGCCTCCTTTCTTTCTCCTTTTTGATCACATTATTCCTTTGGCCTGTAAATGGGGTGATTCCCGTATTTGGCGGAAACAAAAGGAGCAGATTGGGAACCTTCAGAACATCTCAGGCACGATATTTCGAAAAATACACAAAAGACCCTATTTCATTGAACCGGGCGGTGCCATAACTTGCTGATACAAGCTCATGGTTTGGTTTTTCGAGCCGAAACGCCGAAACCTGAACCGCTCGAACCCTGAAGGTTTCATATGGATGGCGAGGGGAGCGCTTGTAAGGGGGAAAAAATGGAAACAGATGAGTTTGGTCGTAAGTACGCTGCCTTGAGAATTCTCAAGAGCATCCAGGAATATTTGAAATACAGCATTCACCCTATTCGCTGAGAAAAGCGAATCCTCTACAGTAATTAAGTTTATCCAAAGGCAAGGAGGCACAAGATGAAATGCGATACTTGCAAATTTTGGGACAAGACCAATGATTCCCTGGGCTCATGCCATCGTTATGCACCCAAGCCGGTTGTAAAAGAAACCGCGGAAAGCCGGGCAAGATGTGCATTAGGTTGGCCAAGAACCAAGGCGCGGGAATGGTGCGGGGAGTGGAGCGTAAAAGTGGAGACGGAAGCACAAGAATAAAAAAATCTGCGGTGATCCGAGTAATCTGCGGATCCTATTTCTTTTGGTTGCAATTAAACTGCGCTTTGTAATCTGAACTTCTGGTGATGATTCTTTTTGAGGAGGGAAGAAGGTATGGCAAAAGACAATGCGTACGTGGCATGGTTTGAGAACCTTGATTCAGGTGATGTAGAAAAGGTTGGGGGCAAGAATGCATCCCTGGGAGAGATGATCAAGCGTCTCAAAAAAGCGGGCATTCGGGTGCCGGACGGTTTTGCAACAACGGCGGATGCCTACTGGGAGTTCGTTAAGTTCAATGAGCTCTCAGAAAAGATGGGGGACCAGATCGATTCATGGAAAAGGGGAAAGAAATCGCTTGAAGCTGCAGGGAGGGCCATCCGAAAGCTTTTCAGGGGCAGCGAATTCCCGGAAGAAATCGCAGAAGCGATCAAGCACGCTTACGGAGAGTTGAACAAAAAATATGCCCGGAAAGGAAAGAAAGAAGAGGAATCGGACGTGGCGGTGAGGAGCAGTGCGACGGCGGAGGACCTGCCGGAGGCGAGCTTTGCCGGCCAGCAGGAGACTTTTTTGAACGTCAGGGGCGAGGAAGAGCTTATGGATGCCTGCAGGCGGTGCTATGCGTCGCTTTTTACGGATCGCGCTATTGCCTACCGGGCGGAACACGGCTTTGACGACATGAAGGTCGCCCTCTCCATAGGGGTTCAGAAGATGGTTCGTTCGGACAAAGCCGGGTCCGGGGTGATGTTCTCCATAGATACAGAGACAGGGTTTAAGGATGCGGTGCTGATCAACGCAGCCTGGGGGCTTGGGGAAAACGTAGTGCAGGGCACCGTGAACCCCGATGAGTATCTTGTTTTCAAGCCTCTCCTCGACCGGAAACGTTTCAAGCCGATCATTGGGAAGAGCCTTGGCGAAAAAGAAAAGAAGATGATTTATGCCAAGGGAGGAACCCACCCCACCAAGAATATCGACACCACCAAGGAAGAGCGGCGTTCTTTTGTGCTCGAGGACGACGAAGTCCTGACCCTGGCACGCTGGGCCGTTGTCATAGAAAAACACTACAAGAAAGCGATGGACATCGAATGGGCAAAGGATGGAGAAACGGGTGAGCTCTTCATCGTCCAGGCGCGGCCTGAGACCGTCCAGTCCCGGAAAGAGGCGGGGACGCTGAAAACATACTCCATGGAGGAGAAGGGCAAGAGGCTTCTGGAAGGGCTTAGCATCGGCGATGCCGTTGCCGCGGCAAAGGCTTGCCGAATCAAGAGTGCGGAGGAAATCGATCAGTTTGAAGAGGACTCCATCCTGGTCACGGAAATGACCGACCCGGACTGGGTGCCCATCATGAAAAGAGCCAAGGGCATCATCACAGACCACGGTGGAAGAACGTGCCACGCCGCCATCGTGAGCCGTGAATTGGGCATTCCGGCCATTGTGGGAACCGGAGACGCCACGGAAACCTTGAAAACCGGCCAGGAGATTACCCTTTCCTGCGCAGAGGGGGATCATGGGTACGTTTACGAAGGGTTTTTGAAGTTCAAGGAGGAGGAAGTCAGTCTCAAGCACATACCGGAAACCCGTACCCGAATCATGATGAATGTCGCCAGCCCTGCCGCAGCATTCCGGTGGTGGCGTCTGCCGTGCCGGGGGATCGGCCTGGCACGAATGGAGTTCATCATCAACAACATCATCAAAATACATCCCATGGCCCTGGTCCGGTTCGATGACTTGGAAGACAAGAAGGCTAGAAAAAGCATCCGGGAACTCACCCTCGGCTATGACGATAAACCAGCGTATTTTGTGGATCACCTGGCCTTGGGGATAGCCAGGATCGCGGCATCCCAGTACCCTGATCCGGTCATTGTGAGGATGAGTGATTTTAAGACCAATGAGTATGCCGACCTGATCGGTGGCAGGGAATTCGAACCGGATGAAAACAATCCCATGCTCGGGTTTCGGGGCGCCTCCCGGTATTACAGCGACCGGTACCGGGAAGGTTTTGCCCTGGAGTGCAGAGCGATTCAAAAGGTTCGCGAAGAGATGGGGCTGGAAAATGTTATCGTGATGATCCCCTTTTGCAGAACGCCGGAGGAGGCGGACAGGGTTCTGAAGGTGATGGGGGAAAACGGTCTGAAACGCGGCAAAAAAAGGCTTGAAGTTTATGTCATGGCCGAAGTCCCTTCCAACATCACCCTGGCGGACCAATTTGCCGAACGCTTTGACGGGTTTTCCATCGGGTCCAACGACCTGACGCAGCTTGTATTGGGCGTGGACAGGGATTCTTCGGACCTTGCGGATCTTTTTCAAGAGCAGCACGATGCGGTGAAGTTTGAAATCAGGCGTCTTGTCAAAGCGGCTCACAAGGCAAAGAAAAAAGTGGGCATATGCGGCCAGGCGCCGAGCGATTATCCGGATTTCGCCGCCTTTCTCGTCCGGGAGGGGATTGATTCCATCTCTCTAAACCCCGACAGTGTGATAAAAGTCATAAAGAGGGTGGCGAAGGAAGAAAAGAAAATCAGTAAACAGTGATCAGAAGTCAGTAAGCAGTAAAAAGAAGTTCATGAGTTTATGAGGAAAGCGAAGCAGAGAGCGAAGAGCATGGAGAAAAGAGCATGGGTTTTCCGTGTGCCGTGCGCCGTCCACTGTCTTTACTGAACGCTGAACCCTGATTACTCCTTGAACCCTAGAACCCTGAACACTGAACACTCAAGGCAGCCACGGTGGACTGCCCTACCGGCAGGATGTCCCCGAAGAGTCCCTTTGCTCGGTTGCCTGCTTCATAGTCTGCCCTTATTTTCTTTACGAAGTGCAAAAGCTTATTCTTTCAATCCCCTAGTGTTGCCCACGGGCAGCCGGGCAGGTTCCAGGCTTTCGGCCGGTTTCGCCTAGCCCGTGAAAGGTGTTTCAGCAAATCGCGGTTTTTGCCTTTTCTCCACTGATGATGATGTTTGTTGACCTCCGGCAATTTGTGCCGGATTAAAGCGTTCCACCCACAATTCGATGAGAAACCACAGTGAGATTCTATTAAGTTCGGATTTCTCTGTCAAGGAACCGTCGGGTTCGATTCATTCCCGGTCGACAACATACTGTCATTAGAGACCAAAACTACAGGAAAAACCTACTTACATAAAATCAGTATTCAGTGTTCAGTGAGCAGTGAATCAGTAAGAAAGAAGCCGTAAAAATCGTAAAAATCGTAAAAATCGTTGAAGTCGTGAAAGTTCATGAAATCTGCTGGCGCATATTTCATACAACGCCCTTTCAGGGCTCTAAGCCTTGTTGGTGGGCATC
>JAWOJI010000391.1:0-3451 GCA_046481735.1 Desulfatiglandales bacterium
TTTCAGGAGCGCTGGAAGAAGGGATGGGGTTTGACGGTTCGTGTGTCGAAGGGGGTGCTCCCCGCCGGGTTTTAGCTACATTTCAACTATATTCTCGGTGTGATACAGCTATCTCGAATTCCTTGAAAATATCTCGATTTAGGGTTGACAACACGCTTCAAAAAAAAGTAAAAGCTATAGACGCAAAACGCGCGAGCGTTTGCCCTTCCAAACAATTCCCCAATCTATGGCAATGGCAGGAAGTTTATCCACGGAGGCCTGAGACTATGTTCCAAGCCGGTGAAGTGCGCGAAGGGGACACCCTGCTCAAGATCGAAAACGTTCACATGTACTTCGGTCGGGTCGCGGCCCTTGCAGGCGTCGATCTCGATGTGAAGAAGGGTGAGATTCACTCCATCATCGGCCCCAACGGTGCAGGAAAAACCGTGATGATGAACTGCATCAACGGCCTATACAAGCCCCAAAGGGGAAAAATCTATTACAAGGGTCAGGACATCACGCATCTGAGACCCCACGCACGGGCCTCCCTCGGAATCTCCCGGACCTTTCAAAAAATCGAACTCTTCGGCGGTATGACCGTCCTCGATAACATCCGTCTCGGCAGGCACATCCACCTCAAGTCCGGCATCGTCAGAGGCGCCGTCTACGTGGGAAAAACCAAGCAGGAGGAACTGGATGCGCGAAAATTCATTGAAGAAGAAATTATCGACCTCCTTGAAATCGAAAGCATCCGGAGCAAGACCGTGGATATGCTCCCCTACGGTTTACAGAAACGGGTCGAGCTTGGCAGAGCGCTTGCCCTGAATCCCGAACTGCTTCTTCTGGATGAACCTTTGGCAGGACTGAACCTTGAAGAGGTGGAAGACATGGCCCGCTTTATCCTCGACATTCACGAGGAAAAGCGATGGAAGGTAACCTGCATCCTCGTTGAACACGATATGGGCGTGGTCATGGATATCTCCGATCGTGTTTTCGTCCTTAATTTCGGCAATAAAATCATTGATGGAACGCCCAGAGAAGTCCAAAGCAACCCTGAGGTCATCAAGGCCTATTTGGGTGAAGAGGAGCTATACGCCACAAGGAGGTAGGGGACAGGATGAACGGATCTCAAATAGAGATTACCAAGGATCTCACCATACCGAAACTCTTCCTTGCGCAGTGCAGGAAATACGGCAAGAGCAAAGTGGCCATGAGGGAGAAAGAGTTCGGTATCTGGCGTCCCTTTACCTGGCAGGATTATTACGACAACGTCAAGTTCCTCTCTCTCGGTATGGTCAGCCTGGGGCTCAAGCGGGGAGAAAAAGTGGCCATGATCGGGGAAAACCGGCCTGAGGGGCTCTGGGCCGAGATGGCCGCCTTGTGCGCCGGGGGCGTTGGTGTGTGGCTCTTTCAGGACTGCATGATGGAGGAGGTCAGATATATCATCGACCACTCCGACGCAAAATTCTTCGTAGGTGAAACGCAGGAAGAAGTGGACAAGGCTCTGTCCATTAAAGACGCCTGCCCGAAGCTGGAAAAAATCATCTGGGACGACCCCAAGGGCATGCGCAACTATCACCAGAATTTTCTTATCAGCATCGATCAAGTCCAGAAACTGGGAAAGGAACTGGACAAAAAGGAGCCCGCGCTTTTTGAGAAGATGATCCAGGAAGGGCACGGCGATGAAATTTGCCTTCTTTTTTACACCTCGGGCACGACCGCCCTTCCCAAAGGCGCCCTGCTGAGCCACTGGAACATGCTCACTATGGGATACAACCTCATGTCCGTCGATCCCTGTCGCGATTCGGACGACTTTGTCTCTTATCTCCCCTTTGCGTGGATCGGGGAACAGATGATGTCCATCTCCTGCGGTCTTCAAATGGGATACACCTTGAATTTTCCTGAAGAGCCCACAACGGTCCGAGAAGACATTCGCCAGATTGGTCCCCACGTCATGTTCGCGCCGCCCAGGCTTTACGAAGGCATGACCCGGCAGGTCCAGGTGAAGTACATCGACTCTCCTTGGATCAAACGCAAGATGTACGAATTCTCCACAAAGGTCGGGTACAAGGTGGCCAACCTGAAGTTTGAAAAAAAGCCCGTGCCCTGGACCTGGAAATGCCTCAACTGGATTGCCGCCGTGACGGTGCAAAAGAAACTCAAGGACCACCTGGGCATGTCACGGCTCAGACATGCGTACACGGGAGGCGCCGCCATGGGACCGGACCATTTCCGGTTCTTCCACGCCCTGGGCGTCAATTTGAAACAGATCTACGGCCAGACGGAAATTGCCGGCATCTCCATTGTGCACCGGGACGGCGATGTCAAGTTCGACACCGTGGGAACCCCGATCCCGGAAACAGAAGTGAAAATCACCGACGAGGGCGAGATCCTTTCAAAAAGCCCCTCCGTGTTTCTGGGGTATTATAAAAATGAGGAGGCCACCCAGAAGACCCTTGTGGACGGATGGCTGTATTCCGGTGACAGGGGCTTCATCGATGAGGACGGGCACCTCGTGGTCTTTGATCGCTCCAAGGATGTGATGACCCTTCGCGACGGCAGGCCCTTCTCTCCCCAGTATCTCGAGACCAGGCTCAAGTTCAGCCCCTTTATCGAGGAAGCGTGGATAATCGGTGACAAGAGAGACTATATCGCAGCGGTGATGTGCATCGCCTACAATGTGGTCGGCAAGTGGGCGGACGATAAAAAGATCAACTACACGAGTTATCAGGAATTGTCCCAGAAGCCCGAAGTGTACGATCTCGTGCAGAAACAGATCGAGGAGGCCAACAAAGACCTTCCCCTGCCTGCGAAAATCCACCGCTTCGTCAACCTTTACAAGGTGTTTGATGCGGACGATGAAGAGCTCACCAGAACCAGCAAGCTGAAAAGAGCCTTTGTGGAAAACCGGTACAAGGACATTGTCAATGCCCTTTACTCAGAGGCGGATACGGTTCACATGGACACGACCATCACCTATGAAGACGGTCGTGAACAGCGGATCAAGACCGACCTTCGGATACAGGATACTATCAAAGCCTAGAGGGAGGTTTGTGCATGGAACTTTTTTTGATGACCCTCGTTACCGGGATCATGGTTGGAGGCATTTACGCCCTGGTGGCCCTCGGCTGGGTGCTGATCTACAAGTGCTCGGGCGTTCTCAACCTGGCCATGGGCGAACTGACCCTGATCGGCGCTTATGTCACTTTGGCATTTTACACCGCCGGCGTCCCCTTCATACTGGCCATCGTGGGCACCCTCCTTGTAGGAATCGTTCTGGGAATTCTGACTGAAAGGATCTTCCTCGACAAACTGATCGGCGAGCCCCTTCTGGCCGTGATCATGGTGACCGTGGGGCTGTCCTTCTTTTTCAAAGGCATGGTCACCTTCATATGGGACACGGATACCAGGGTTTTCACCCCCCCCATTTTTGAGATCAGACCGATTGAGCTGGGCTTTCTGAAGGTTTCTC
>JAWOJI010000113.1:0-5449 GCA_046481735.1 Desulfatiglandales bacterium
GAAGCGACGGTGCACGGCACAAGGCGCAAGGTGGAAGGCCGATTGCGACACGGAAAAGCCGTGCCGTGCGCCACGATGAACAACAAAGGAGCTGATTCGATGAGCCATATCGCATTCAAGGAGATTAGAACACTGCCTTACAGCAGGCCGGCGGTCGAGAAGGGTTACGCCAATCAGACGCTTGCCGTAGACCTTTCCAATTCGGAGATAGCCATCAAGCCCGTGACAGAGGAAGTGAAGGAGATTTTTGTGGGGGGCAAGGGTTTTGATTTATGGCTTCTCTGGAACGCGGTGAGGGGCAAGACAAAATGGGACGATCCTGAAAACGCGATCTGCATTTCCTGCGGGCCCCTGGGAGGAACGCCGATTTACCCGGGGTCGGGAAAGAGCATCGTGACCACCATTTCCCCAACCACGGGGTCGGTGATGGATTCCAATGTGGGCGGATATTTCGGGCCTTTTTTGAAGTTCTCAGGTTTTGACGCCTTGGAAATTCAGGGGAAATCCCTTGCAGAAGTGGTGGTCTACATCGACGGGATCGAAGGGCAAGTGCAGATCCTGGAATCCAGTGGAATGCCTGAGGATGCCTATGAGACATGCGAATTGCTGACGGATCACTTCGGGCAGGGGAAACCGAGGAGCATCTCCGTGGTTTCCTCCGGACCGGGGGCGAAACACACGCTCCTGGGGTGCCTTAACTTCAGTTGGTACGACGCCGCGAGGAAAAGGGCGCGGTACAAGCAAGCCGGTAGGGGAGGCATCGGAACCGTATTCTCCCACAAGAACATCAAAGCGCTGGTGGTGCGTTGGGATACGGTCACGGTGAGCACCAATCAACCGGCCGATGACGGGGCGCTCAAGGAGGTGGCCAAACTTCACAGCCGCGAAATCGTGGAGTTGGATCCTAAGCAGAACGAGATGGCAAGAATCGGCACAACCCACATCGTGACCATTATGAATGACTACGACCTCCTGCCCACGAACAACTTTCGCTACGGGTCGCATCCCCAGGCGCCCAACATCGGGGCCGAGGTGTACAGGCGGATTTTTGACAAGGGATTCGACGGGTGCTGGATCGGATGCACTGTGGCCTGCTCTCACGGCATCAGGGACTTTGTCCCCTTCACAGGGCCCTATCAGGGGCGGAAGGTTTTCGTGGACGGGCCGGAGTATGAAACCATTGCCGGGTGCGGTTCCAACCTGGGCATCTTCGACCCCTTCACGGTTGCGGAACTGAATTTCTACTGTGACGCCTACGGCATTGACACCATTTCTTTTGGCACCGGCCTTGCCTTTGCCATGGAGTGCTATGAGGCGGGTGTAATCAATGGGACACACACAGGGGGACTGGATCTGTCCTTTGGGAACCGATTGGGAGCCCTGGAGGTGCTGCACCAGATGGCCAGGGGTGAAGGCTTCGGCAAGGTGGTGGGGCAAGGCGTGCGCAGGATGAAACGGGTTTTTGCAAAGGAATACGGAGCGGATGAGTCCCTCATGCAGGATATAGGCATGGAGGCCAAGGGCCTTGAGTTCTCTGAGTACATGACCAAGGAATCGCTCGCCCAGCAAGGGGGCTACGGACTGGCGCTCAAAGGCCCGCAGCACGATGAAGCCTGGCTCATATTTCTGGACATCGTTCACAACTACATGCCCACCTTTGAACAGAAGGCGGAAGCCCTTCACTGGTTTCCCATGTTTCGGACATGGTTCGGCCTTTGCGGTTTGTGCAAACTGCCATGGAACGACATTGTGCCGGAGGACAACGAAGAGACCATGGAGCCGGCCAAGATCATGAAACACGTGGAGTGGTATGCGCGGTACTTCAGCGCCGTCACGGGCCGCAAAGCGGGCCCTGATGATCTGATTGCCATGAGCGAGAGAGTCTACAATTTCCAGCGCATCTTCAACTTGAAGATGGGATTCGGGACCCGGGAGCATGACGCTATTCCCTATCGCGCCGTTGGGCCGGTGACTGCTGAAGAGTACGAGTCGCGAAAAGAGAGGTATGACAAGCAGCTCGTTGAGGAGCACAAGCAGGACATTACGGAAAAGAGCACGGAAGAAAAAATCGCCCTGCTCAGGAGTATCCGGGAAGAGAGGTACGAGACCCTGATGGATGCGGTTTACAAGAGGCGGGGTTGGACGCCTGAAGGGATTCCGAGACTGGAAACCGTGAAACGGCTGGGCATTGATTTCCCGGAGGTGGTCGAACTGCTCAAAGCCTGCGGGGTTCGGGAATGATCAGGGTCAGAGGAAAAGAACATCCCTGGCGAGAAGGCATGACTGTTGCGGACCTTTTACAGGAACTGGGAACGTCCTACCCCTATGCAGTGGTCCGGGTGAACGGAAAGGTTGTGTCCAGGCCTCATTTCGAAAAGGCGACCATCCCGGACCAGGCAGAGGTTCACCTCGTCCCCATGATTTCGGGGGGATAAGGCCATTCGAAATCCGACACATTCGGATTCCGGAAATGCTTGACGCCCTCCTTTTTTTTTGGTACGAGAAAGAGCCTTTTTCCTGAAAGATCGGATCACTGGCGGAGCAATCACCTATAACTGTTCGTATTTCCGGTTAAATCCCTTGTCCCGGACAAGGCGAAGATGGCTGGGTGCTTTTATACTCCCGCAGGCCCGAAGCGGGAAAACAAGGGGGGGATTTGAGGGAAAAGGAGGGTTCTTTTCCCAAGCGACGATGATGTTTCTAAAGCAGTGAACAAAAAAACGAAGCAGAGAAGGAGGAGAGAGTATGCCCTATGATGCGGTAAAGATGCAGGACTGGCAGATATCCGAAGCGGCGGAGAAAAACATGCCCACCCCCGATGTGTGGCGCGAGAAGCTGGGACTCCAGAAAGACGAACTGATTCCCTACGGAAGACTGGCCCGGGTTGACTTTCTGAAGGTCATGAAACGTCTGGAAAAGAAGAAGGACGGCAAGTACATCGAAGTGACGGCCATTACCCCCACCCCTCTGGGCGAAGGAAAGAGCACCACCTCCTGCGGCCTCATGGAAGGTCTCGGCAAGCTCGGCCTCAATGTGGGCGGCGCTCTGCGACAGCCTTCAGGCGGTCCCACCATGAACATCAAGGGAACAGCCGCGGGCGGAGGAAATGCCCTGCTGATTCCCATGACGGAATTCTCCATGGGCCTGACGGGCGATATCAACAACATCATGAACGCCCACAACCTGGCCATGGTCGCCCTCACGGCGAGGATGCAGCACGAGAGGAACTACAATGACGAGCAGATCAAGCGGCTGACCAAGATGAAGAGAATGGACGTGGATCCCACCCGCGTGGAGATGGGGTGGATCATTGATTACTGCGCACAGGCGCTGAGAAATATCGTCATCGGCCTGGGCGGCAGGCAGGACGGCTATACCATGCAGTCCAAGTTCGGCATTGCCGTTTCTTCCGAGATTATGGCCATCCTTTCCATCGTCAGGGACCTTGCTGACATGAGGAAGCGGATGGGTGAGATCACGGTGGCCTTCAGCAAGTCAGGCAAGCCGGTGACCACAGGAGACCTCGAAGTGGACGGCGCCATGACGGCCTGGATGGTGGACTCCATTAACCCGACCATGATGTGTACCGCAGAGTACCAACCCTGTTTCGTCCATGCAGGGCCTTTTGCGAATATCGCCGTCGGCCAGTCCTCCATCATCGCGGACCGCGTGGGCCTGAAGCTTTTTGACTACCACGTGACGGAGAGCGGGTTTGGGGCGGACATAGGTTTTGAGAAATTCTGGAACGTCAAATGCCGCAACAGCGGCCTTACCCCGCACGTTTCGGTGCTGACCACCACGATCCGCGCCCTCAAGATGCACGGCGGCGGCCCCAAGGTGGTTGCGGGTATCGCTCTGGATCCGGCCTACACGAAAGAAAACCTCAAGCTTCTTGAAGCGGGCATTCCCAACATGGTTCACCATATCAACACCATCCGCAAATCCGGCATGAATCCCGTGGTGTGCATCAACTGCTTCCACACGGACACAAAGGCCGAAATCGCCATGATAAGGAAGTACGCAGAGGCTGCCGGCGCACGGTGCGCCGTGTCCGAGCACTGGGCCAAAGGCGGGGAGGGCGCAATCGAGCTGGCCGAGGCCGTTAAAGAAGCCTGCGAGTCCAAACCAAAGTTCAAGTTCCTCTACCCAATGGAATTGAAACTCCGCGATAGGGTGGAGAAAATCGCCAAGACCGTGTATGGAGCAAGCGGTGTTGCCTGGACTCCTGAGGCTGAAGCAAAGGCCAAAATGCTCGAAGCGGATCCGAAGTTTGACGATTTTGCCACCATGATGGTGAAGACCCACCTGAGCCTGTCCCATGAGCCGGCGCTGAAAGGCGTTCCCAAGGGGTGGACACTCCCGATCCGGGACGTGCTCATCTATTCGGGCGCCAAGTTCCTCTGCCCTTGCGCAGGAACGATCAGCCTCATGCCGGGAACCGCTTCCAACCCGGCTTTCCGCCGCATTGACGTGGATGTGAAAACCGGCAAGGTGAAGGGATTGTTTTAATTGACCGACTGATAGATCGGCACAATACACGAGGGGCCTTCGGGCCCCTTGTTTTTTCACAACACCTTGGATGAGCGTCTGACCATTCGTCATGATGCCGGAAGCGGAGCAGATCCTTATATACAGGGCACGCTTTTGGCAGTGCACAAAGTGAAAAATTATGCCGGCCTGATCAGAGGCTTAGACAAAATTATGGATTGATTATCCAAGAGTCAATGATCTCGCAGCCATTTACAGTTTGCGTCTGTAAACGCTCCTTTCAAAAACCAGAAGTCTGCTTTCCGCCTCGATACGGATGCTGCCCTGGAAGGGGCGAAAAGCTCACATCCTTGCATTATTAAAAAAATCCTGACAGACTCAAGGACCCGGGGCTTTGTTTGAAGAGGCTGACGTTTCCTGAGAGCTTTTTCGTAAAGCTCTTCTCCGAGGGTTGCGTCACCGAGGGCGCCCGGAAGAAGAGATTCGGGTTTGACCCGGAATATTCCGGCCTTTTCCAGGTTTTTCGATGCCATGGGCTACTCTCACGGAGAACTGACAAATTATGCGAACATAGCCCGGGACTGCGGCGTGGACGCGAAGACCGTCAAGGAGTATTACCAGATCCTTGTCGACACCCTGATCGGAACGATGATTGAGCCCTACAAAAAGAGGCAGGACCGTAACGTCATCATCAGGGCGGGCAAGTTTTATCTGTTCGATGTCGGCGTTGCCGGGGCCATAACCCACCGCCGGATTATAAACGAAAAAGGCGAGCAGTTCGGAAAGGCAATGGAGCATTTCATCCTCATGGAACTACTTGCCCATCGGCGAAAGCCTTTCACGGGAAGAGGTTGGCAGGGGCAGGTAATATGGATAAGAGTAACATCTTTTGGATATGTCTTTTGGAGATGGCTATGAAAAAATAACAACCGTCCAGATTGATGAAGCCTTGATTGCAGAG
>JAWOJI010000164.1:0-4746 GCA_046481735.1 Desulfatiglandales bacterium
GTTGCTCGATCGGCACCTTGTTGAAAAGGACCTGGAAAATGACGGCCTGGCAACGGCCTTTGATTACCAGGGGGCGCTGAAGCGCGATGACACCATGGACCTGCTCGACAGGCAGAGGCAAAAACTGGGCCGCTTCGATATTTCCCTCATCGACAGCCGTGAAAAGGGCAATGCATTCTGGCTGAACGCGTACAACTTCTTCATGATCGCCCACATTCTCCAGGACCGTCCAGGCGGCAAGCTGGTGTCGTCGGTATGGGATTACGGCGGCCGGTACAGCCCTTTCCGCGCAAACGTGTTCAAGCGAGATCTCTTCGAGATCGCCGGGACGCGATACAGCCTCGATCAAATGGAAAAGGGCATCCTGTTGGGAGACGAGTATTGGCAAAAAGGCTGGGCCGAGGCAAGGGTGCATTTTGCCGTTAACTGCGCTTCCGTCGGCTGCCCGCCCCTCCGCAGGCAGGTTTATACCCCAAAAAACGTGGACGATCTATTGACGGAAAACACCCGGCGGGCCTTCAACACGCACCGGCATCTCCACGTGGAAGGGGACACTTTGTATCTTTCCAGCCTCTTTGACTGGTACAAGGCGGACTTTGAGCGGGAGGAGGGGAGCGCTGGGGCGTTCATCAGAAAATATGCCGATGCCCGGGTCATCGAAATGATGGACCGCACGGAACAGATGCGTTTCATCGACTACGACTGGACCCTGAACGCCCCGGAGAGTTTCCCGGAATTCAATTAAGATGAAGTCGCAAGAAGTAAGATTCGGGGTGAACGGGACTTTTTACGAGACCCTCAATGAAAAGTGAGCCGGCTTCAATGATTCGACTCAGAGCAGAAGGCCGAGCATTCGATGGAGGCTCATCACCCACGTGTTGTTGGGATGCTTCTGCAGGATGGCTGGCTGATCTACCGCCTTTTGCCGACCTGCCTCGGGCCGGCGATGAAGACCATGTGGCGGCCTACGAGCACTTCATCAAATGCGTAGGTTTCAATGCTGCGGGGAAGATAAGTTTTTGAGTCCATGGGCTCATATTATCGCGATAATATGAGCCGGTCAACTCATAATTCGTAGCAACCTGAATCACCGAGAGATTACCGAAGCGCCCTGCGCCCCGCAACGACAGAAGGTCAGGCGGCTCTGCCTGCCTGAGGTTGGCACGGCACGCGGCGCACACGCCGCGCAAGCGCCGGCGTTGCGGGAGCGCCCGCGCTGCGCGTGGCCGACCCTGCCTTTCAAGAGAAGGTCGAAGTAGACGTAAGGAGGCCATATGATAATCGATAGAGCCAACAGCGCGGCAACTATCCTCCTGGCTGCAACTTTCCTGATCCTTGCGGGGCATCCGGCCGTCCAGGCGGAATCGTCATCGGTTATCGAGGTGGGTCGCTTTTCAGCGGAAAAGCAGAACGATGAACTTCCTGCCGGCTGGGAGCCCTTTACTTTTCGGGGCATTGACCGGCACACCGACTACCGGCTCGTCGAGGAGGACGGGAAGGTCGTGGTCCAGGCGACGTCCCGTGCTTCGGCCTCGGGATTGATGCGAAGGATCGCGATCGATCCGAGGGAATATCCCATTGTTCAGTGGCGCTGGAAGGCGGCAAGCGTTCTTGAAAAGGCGGACATCCATCGCAAGGAGGGCGACGACTATCCTGCGAGAATCTACATCGCCTTTGAGTATGATCCGGCCAAACTGAGCTTCTCGGAAAGGATCAAGTACGGAGTGGCCAAGATGCTCCACGGAGAGCATCCCCCCCATGCGGTCCTGAACTATCTTTGGGCCTCCAAGGCCCCGGTGGGACTGGTGGCGCCCAATGCCTACACCGACCGGGCCATGATGATCGTCGTCCAGAGCGGCGCAGAGAACTTGAATGCCTGGGTCGAAGAGGAGAGGAACATCCTTGAGGATTACAGGAACGCATTCAAGGAGGAGCCGCCCATGATTTCCGGCGTGGCGATCATGACCGATACGGACAACACCGGTGAATCCGCCTCCGCATATTACGGCGACATCCTGTTCCGGAAAGAAAATCCATGAGAATTACAGGGGAAAAGGAATGATGCGGACCCGGGCAGGCAAAAGGCCCGCATCCTTCGAAGTTACTTCGGTTCAGTCGGGAGATTGGCGCTTTGCCATTCTTTCCAGCCTCCCTTTAAAGCGAAAGCGTTTGTAAAACCTTTCTTTTCCAACTTGAGCGCCGAACTGGCGCTCGTTCCTTCGTTCGGTCAGGCGCAATAGAGCACGACGGTTTTACCCTTGTCGAACTTATCCGCCCATTCATCCAACTTTCCGGGATCTTCTCTCAAAGCCCCTTTGATCTTTTCCTCGCTGCCGGTCCAGTCTTTGCCCGTGCGTACATCCAGCAAAACAAGATCCGGGTTGTCCAGCATGGCTTTGAGCTCTTCTTTGGTCATTCGTTTTGCTTCCTGTGCAAAGGAGAGGCTCCCAACTGCAAGGAAGGCCAATGAAACCGCCAATGCCGCCAAAACTGCAATTTTCTTCTTCATGTCATGATCCTCCTTCTCAAAAAAGTACCTCTTGGAACCCCTGCCCTTCTTAGCCGTCCTGCCCCGTTTCGGTCTCCGTATCATAATGTAGAATCCGAATCCAATCATCCCGAATGCAATCTCTTCCGGGGCGGAAACGATGAATCCCAGAAACCGTATTATAGTGTAACGCTAGGGTTAATGGTGGATCATGTCAATAGGTGAAATCCTGTATTAGCCATCTCAAGAAGGGGGATCCGGAAAACTCCGCCTGTTCTTGGGCGCGCCTCCAATTACTGCTTTAGTCGCTCAGGAAAGAAAAACCTTACAGTTGTTTTTGAATTTGGCGGAGGGGATAGCGTCCACGCCTTCACGCTTGGTCTCTCCGATCAAGGTCTCTGCGTCATTCAGCAATAGCGTTTATAGCCAGAAAAAGTCCGGTTCTTTTTCTCCCTGATTTGCCACGTTGTTCATGGTCGACTATAGGGTCTTACTCTCTCGACGCTTCTCAGCAGCAGTCTATTCTATAAAACTCGGCTTGCCCAAGACCGCGACTCCTTCACGCAGCAGCAGATCTACGAACACCTGCGGATCGGTTTTTGAGTCATCGTAAACAACCGTTGTTGTCTGCGCCACAGGGTTGCTGTCCACGGATATTACGCCCTCGACCCGAGAGAGAGTAATCCTTGCAATCGTAGACGTGTCTCCGCAAACACATCCTGGAGTCTTGAGCACAACCGTTTTTACGGCTGCAAAAGACGGTGTCTGGAACGCAAAAAGCAACCCTGCCAAAGCCACAAACACGAAAGCCACGAGAAATTTTTGCCTGAACATTTTAAGCCCTCCCCATTTGTCTCTTAATGCATCATTGGGATACCCTATCACTAACTTTTGTTATGAGTCGTTCGAAAAAGCGAATCCTTACAACAGTTGATCATTCTTGTCTTGTTTTTGTAGTGAAACCACTCTTGCGGGGTGGTCAGAGGGATCCTCTTTGTTGCTTCCAGAGGACAAATGTCGTACGTTCAGGAAAATCTCGGTGCAGTGCTTTTGTTTTCTGAAAAGGTGGGACCCATCATGCGAGGCATGTGGCGCTTTGCGGCAGTTCTTCTGATCTTCATCTTGGCAGGCACACTCGGCTGGTTGCTTTACGTTCGGGGATTCCTGCAGCACGACGTATTGGCAGGCTGGGCCGAGGCGGCAGGCTTTTGGGCGCCCCTGATGATCATTGGACCCATGATCGTGGCCGTGATCATCGGCCCCATCCCCACGGTGCCCATCTCCGTGGCCGGCGGCATCGCTTTCGGCCCGGTCCTCGGTTTCTTGTACGCGATGCTGGGCGCTCTGGCAGGGGCTGCAATCAGCTTTTGGATCGCCCGGCAGGCGGGAAGGCCTTTGGTAGAGCGCATCCTGCGGGGTCATGTGGCCTTCTGCCGGCAGTGCAGCGACCGGATGCTTTTCTGGGTCGTTCTCGGCGCCCGCCTCATCCCGGTGGTTTCTTTTGCCCTTGTGAGCTATGCTTCAGGCCTCACCGCGATGAGCATGCGCGCTTTTCTACTGGCCACCGGGTTGGGCATGATTCCCATGACATTGCTCTACGTGGTTGTGGGGGCCAACCTGAGCGTCGAGCCATGGCTTGCCGTCACGGGCGGACTGCTTGCGATAGCCATGATTTTCTTGTTCCCCCTCCTGGCGGAGCGCTACAACCTGTTTCACCTGCAGGATGTCATCCGCACCCACGAAGATCCCGAGTGCTGAGCAAGCGCCCGCCGTCACGCCAGCACTTTCTAAGGCTATGTCTATTTCACATGGCACAAGCCGTGGATGGCCTTGCAAGTCGAGGGAAAGAGCTTGCCGATCCAATCTGTGCTGCGCTCATCCGTGATGCCCTTGAGTTGGGTCATCCGTCGCATGTACTGCTGGGTTACGCCCACAAAGGTCCCGTGACTCCACGTGAGAGGGGACACGGAAAGGGGTTGGCCTGTGAGCGGGTGGATCTGCTCAGCGAGAACCCCGGAAGGCAGGGCATGCCGCACTACCCATTCCAGGATCTTCTCAGCCCCTTCCAACTCTTCGAGTGTAGCAGCCTTCTGGATAAGATAATCCGCGTACCACAGGGTGGAGACAAACCAGGGATTGCCGGTCACCTCCCGGCTGACCCGGTAATAGTCGTCTTCCTCGTACCGGGCCATCCCGCCTATCGATGAAGGTATCCACAGCTTTTGATGCAGGGCCTCCATGGTCGCTTGAACCCGGGG
>JAWOJI010000292.1:0-3078 GCA_046481735.1 Desulfatiglandales bacterium
GCCTGGTGGGGGCATGTTGAATTCCGCGCGGAGTCGTCCGGAGCTTCCACCGTCGTCCCCGACCGTGACAATCGCAGTGATGTCGATATTGTGATGTTTCAAATCTCGCAAGATGGTCGATAGTCCCGTTCCGGCTCCGCCGCCCTGAGACGAATGATCTTGCCTTGCTCCGTGATGATCATGAGCTGGTCCTGGTCTGTCACTTGGTAGGCGTAGACGACCGGCCCGTTTCGCTCGCTGGTCTTGATGGTCAGGATGCCCTTGCCGCCCCGGCCTTGGATTCTGTATTCCTCGGTCCTGGTACGCTTGCCGTACCCGTTTTCCGTGACTGTCAGGATCGTGGCGCCCTCGTCCAGAACCTCCATGCCCACCACTTCATCGCCGGGCTCCATTCTTATCCCGATGTTTCCAGCAGCGACCCGCCCCATCTCCCTGATTTCAGCCTCGCCGAAACGGATGGATTTTCCCTGTCGGGTGGTGAGGAAAATGTCCTGGGACCCGGTGGAAACCCTTGCGCCGATAAGCTCATCCTCTTCTTTGATCTTAATCGCCACGATTCCCCCGGTTCTCGGGTTGGCGTACGCGGTCAATTCCGTCTTCTTCACGATGCCCTTCCTGGTAGCCATCACCACGTACTTGCCCCCGCTGAAATCCCTGATCGCAAGGGTAGTGGCCACTTTTTCCCCCTTTTGCAACTCCAGGAGGTTGATGATCGCCTTGCCCCGGGACATGCGTCCCCCTTCCGGCACTTCATGGACTTTCTTCCAGTAGACCCGACCCTTGTTGGTGAAGAAGAGCAGGTAGTCATGGGAAGACCCCACAAAAAAGAGCTCCACAAAGTCTTCTTCCTTGGGCCTGACTCCCGTCAATCCCTTGCCGCCCCGGCGTTGGGCTCTGTAAAGGCTGATGGGATTGCGCTTGATGTATCCTTCGTGGCTGATGGTGACGACCATGTCTTCCTCGGCAATGAGGTCTTCCACATCAATGTCGCCTGATTCGTACAGGATCTCCGTTCTCCGTTCGTCGCCGTGCCTTTCCCGGATCTCCTTTACCTCGTCCTTGATGATTTGAAGAACCATGGCCGGGTTTTCAAGAATGGCTTTGTACCTCGCGATGCTCTTGATCAAGTCCTGGTACTCGGAGATGATTTTCTCCCTTTCCAGCCCTGTGAGCCTTTGAAGCCTCATTTCGAGAATGGCCTGGGCCTGGACTTCGGTGAGCGTAAAATCGGCCATGAGCCTGGATTTTGCTTCTTTTGGATCCGCCGAGGAGCGGATCACCTCAATCACCTCGACGAGAAAATCCAGCGCTTTTCTCAGCCCCTCCAGGATATGGGCCCTTTCTTCGGCCTTCTTCAGATCATAGATGGTTCTCCTGACGATGATCTCCCGGCGATGTTCGATAAACTTCTCCAGGATTTCTTTGAGATTAAGAATTTGGGGCCTTCCCTTCACAATGGCGAGCAGGATGATCCCAAAGGAAATCTCCATTTGTGTGTACTTGTACAACCGGTTCAAAATCACAAGGGGATTGGCGTCCCTCCTCACCTCGATGGCCACCCTCATCCCGTCCCTGTCGGATTCGTCTCGAATGTCGGTGATCCCTTCGACCTTTCTTTCTTTCACCAGCTCCGCGATTCTTTCAAGGAGCTTGGCCTTGTTGACCTGGTAGGGAAGTTCGGAGATGATTATCCTTTCCCTGTTTTGACCGGCCTTTTCGATGAAGGCCCTGGCCCGGATCTTAATCACACCCCTGCCTGTTTCGTAGGCCTCGCGGATTCCCTTGGTGGCAAGAATAAAGCCGGCGGTGGGAAAATCGGGCCCCGGTATGAGTTTTGCCAGATCATCGAGGCCGCTCTCAGGATGACCGATGAGCAGGGCAATGGCATCGCATACTTCCCTCAGGTTATGAGGCGGCACATTCGTGGCCATGCCCACTGCAATGCCCGATGAGCCGTTGACGAGGAGATTCGGTATCGAGGTGGGAAGAAGGACCGGCTCCACGAGCGAGGCGTCGTAGTTGGCCGTGAAATCCACGGTCTCCTTGTCGATGTCGTTCAGAAAATTCTGTGCCAGCCTCGTCATTCTGACCTCGGTGTAGCGCATGGCCGCAGGAGGGTCGCCGTCCACGGAGCCGAAGTTGCCTTGCCCGTCCACGATGGGGTAGCGCATGGAAAAATCCTGGGCAAGTCTTACGATCGTGTCGTACACCGCCGTATCACCGTGGGGATGGTACTTCCCGATCACGTCTCCCACAACGCGGGCCGATTTCTTGTAGGGCCTGTTAAAGGTGTTTCTCATCTCGTGCATAGCGTAAAGGACCCGGCGATGCACGGGCTTAAGCCCGTCGCGGATGTCGGGCAAAGCCCTTCCCACGATGACGCTCATAGAGTATTCGAGATAGGACTTCTTCATCTCGTCTTCGATGTTGACACTGTTGAGCATGAGATTCTCAACCATTCTCTTTCTCCATGAAGTCCTTCCCTGCAGATTTCATTTTATATGTCGAGATCCTTCACTTCCAGGGCATTGGCGTATATGAAGTCTCTTCTAGGCTCCACCCGGTCGCCCATGAGAATGCTGAAGATCTCATCGGCTTCCACCACATCTTCCACCTTGACCTGCAGGAGGGCGCGCTTGGCAGGATCCATGGTGGTTTCCCAAAGCTGGCCCGGGTTCATTTCTCCCAGACCTTTGTATCTCTGGATGGTGAGCCCGCTTTTCCCCCGGTTCATCAACTCCTCAAGCAGGCTCTGCCAGGTCTCGATAACCTTGACCTCTACATCGCCGGCCATGGTAAATGTTTTTCCCCGCATGTCTTCCAGTTGACGGGATATTTCAAGTATCCTCTTGAGCTCAGGCGAAGTGAACATTTCCCAGTCCACAAAAAAACCTTGGCCCCCATTGCGGGTTTCCACCACAACGAATTCATAATATTCATGACCCGTCTCAGAGATGCGAATATCCGTCACCTGGAAGCCGTTGTCCTGAAGCTTCCTGAACATCTCCTCCATGAAGGTCTTATCTTTGAAGACATCCCTGTCTTTGATGCGGCAAGAGGCCAGAAATTCTATGAACC
>JAWOJI010000339.1:0-4437 GCA_046481735.1 Desulfatiglandales bacterium
TCAATGGGAGGAGGTTACAATCGAGGTCAACAGAAACATCGGCGGGATCGAGATAAGGTTTGATTGCATGAAATACTACATCTACTTCGATCGATACAGGCATCCCAGAAAGGCTGTGAGCGAGAGAGAACTCGCGCGAGATTACGAGAACAGCCCCGAGAAATTCCTTCAAGCCATGTGCAGCCTCAGCACCGGCGCAGAAATCGAGCTTTGCATCGGCCATGTCGGGGTCATGCGGTTTTCCGGTGAAAAAGAGCTGGAAGAGTATCTGGAAAAGACAGGCGACGAGATCGCAGGTTTTTACGAATGCGAAGGAGAAAGCCGCCCTTATAATTTTTGAAAGCCCTGTCGACGGGGATTGAGCACTTCAACGCCAAGACATTACAATACTACCGGACCATGAGGGTCTGTCCAGGGTAGATTGTGGCGCCGGGCGAGAGGTTGTTGATCCTCAGGAGGTCAGCAAGACTCATTCGGTGGCGATGAGCGATCAGATATGGGCTGTCTCCTTCTTTGACGCGATAGATGTTTGCGTGCTGAGGGAACGCGGTTTCCGGGCCTCGGGGAACCTTGATCACCTGGCCGACTTTCAGCCGGGAACCCTTGAGACCATTGAGGGACTGAATGGTACGGACCGTGGTTCCGTAACTGCTCGCGATCTTCCACAGAGAATCCCCTCTTTTTACCACATGGGTGCCGACGCTTTCTGCAGTCTTGGCCGTTTGACCGGCGGGCAGCTGCGAAGGAGCCTGGATCCCGGCTCTTGTGGGAATCCTTACATTCCACCCCACTTTGAGGTAATGGGCATTCCTGAGGTTGTTCGCCCTCATAATGGCGGAGACCGAGGTTTTGTATCGTGTGGCCAGGGAAGACAAGGAGTCTCCGCTTCGCACCCGGTGCACGTAGTGCGAGGACGCGGGGGGCCGCCACGCCGGTATGTCATCAAGCTTGGCAAGGAGGACTTCGCCTTTTCCGGGGGGTACCCTGAGAGCATACGATGAGGGTGGTGTATAGTTGTGACGAAGTTCCGGGTTCAAATCCTCCAGTGTGTTGTAGTCCGACTCGAGCCGCTCGGCGATCGTCTTCAAGTGAACCTGCTTGTTGATTGTGACCTCTTCCATTTTAGGCGGCTCTTCGAGAGGCGGGAGATTGAAACCGTAGGCTTCCGGGTCTTGAAGAATGTGAAGCACAGCGAGGAACCGGGGGACGTAGGAAGCAGTTTCCCGAGGCAAAAGCTCGTAAAGGTCCCAGAAATTGTCAAGGTAGTTGATCCTCTGAGACCGGATGCGTCTCAGGACAGCCCATTCTCCGCAGTTGTAGGCGGCGAGAACCGTGGTCCAGTCTCCGAACATCTGGTGGAGCTCTTGGAGGTAGGCGATGGCGGCGCGGGTGGATTTCTCCGGATCCATCCTTTCGTCGACCCAATGGTCTCTTTTTAAGCCGAATTTGTACCCTGTGGAGGCAATGAATTGCCACAGGCCGAGCGCTCTTGCCCTTGAGAGGGCCCGCACCTTGAATCCGCTCTCAATGAGGGGCAGCCATGAGAGTTCTTCCGGGAGACCCGCATCGTTGAATGCTTTCACGATGGCGGGCCGGTATTTGCCTGAACGTCTGTAAGCGCCGAGAAAAAAATCTCTCTCTCGGCCCTGAAAGGAGGCCAGGGCCTTTTGCACGTGGTCATTCATGGTTAGGGGGATGGCATTGTGGTTCCCCTGGGCCGTTGTAAGCCGGGAAGCGTAGGCTTCAATGATGCGCTTCGATATGGTGAAACGAATATCCTCTTTCTGCTGAACGAGTTCAGGGTCTTCCTCGGTGTCCACTGTAAGAATCAGGGAATAGGCCGTATCCAGGGCGTCAACGGCGCCTTCCAGATCACCTCGCTCCCAAAGCTCGTTGGACGCTTGACAATACTCCAGGGCCGAATCAAGGACGCGTTGATGGTTGGTCTCCGGGACTTCAGATTCTGAGGGTTCCTGCGCTTCGACGACTTCGATCTCACTCTCCTGGGGAGGCAAGGGAAGCGGCATAGGGGCAAGATCTAATGGAGAGTCAGAGTCAATTGGCTTAACGAATGTTTCCTGCTGCAGGTCTGTATTGCCGACGGACTTGTGATCCACCGCAGTGGCGCATCCGAAAAAGAAAAGCATCAAGCCCATCACCAACACCCGGTCGCCCCGGGGTGGTTGCATGCCATCACCTCCTCTGTTTTCAAAAACCGCTTCATTATAGTAGATTTGGCGGAAATGGTCAACTTCCGAAGAATCGCTCACTGGTTTTTCTATAAAGGTCGAGGGTTTTTCTTGCCACGGCCTCCCAGGTGAAATGCGCTTCCACTGCTTTTCGGGCCGCGACAGCCATGTTTTTCAAGGCGTCAGGGGAGGCGATCAGATTGTTTACCTCACCCGCCAGTTCTTTGGCGAAACGCTCGGGGTCTTCAGGTTCGGGGTTGTCCTTGCTCAAAGGCTCGAATCTCACCAGACGGCCTGTCACCCCGTCTTCAACGACTTCGGGAATACCCCCCACCGCAGAAGCCACGACCGCGGTGCCGCAGGCCATGGCTTCGAGGTTGATAATACCGAAGGGTTCGTAAACCGAGGGGCAAACAAAAACTGCGGCCTGAGAGTAAAGGGCGATCAAGGCTTCCCTAGGCACCGTCTCAGAAACCCAGATGATTCTTTGGGCCCTATCACCCCTCATCCGGGAAACCTTTGCTGCAACTTCTTCCAGGTATTCGGGCGTATCAGGAGCGCTCGCGCACAGTACTGCCTGGATGCCGCTTTCGAAGTACTTTGCGGCCTCCAGAAAATGGGGAATTCCTTTCTGCCTGGTCATGCGCGAGACCATGAGGACGTAGGGTCTGCTCGCGTCTATCCCGTAGTGATCGAGCACGCCGGGTTCTCTGACCGCGCGGTACTGATTCTCATCGATGCCGTTGTGGATGAGTGCTATGCGCTCCACGGGCACGCCGTAAAGGTTATGGACGTCTTGCTTCATGGAGCCGGACACGGCGATGACGCCGTCGGCTTCTCGGTACGCGGTTTGTTCCAGCCACGAAGAAGCGTAGTAGCCGGCTCCCAGTTGCTCTCTTTTCCAGGGCCGGTGCGGTTCGAGAGAATGGGTGGTGAGGACTAGAGGGACCTTGAGCATGTGTTTGAGCAAACATCCAGCAAGGTGGGTGTACCAGGTGTGGCAGTGAATGACATCGGCTTCCGTCAGTGCGCCCACCATTGCGACATCCCTTGCGAGCGTGTCGAGGAGACTGTGGATGCGCTTATCCTGAGCGGGGATGCTCGAACTCGGTTCGACGCCGATCACTTCGAGGTTGCCGGAAAACTCTCTCTGACTGCCGAAGCACAAAACTCGAATTTTTCCCTCGTTCAGTTTCCTGAGTTCCCTTGTCAGGTACTCAACGTGAACGCCTGCGCCTCCGTAAACGTGAGGGGGGAATTCTTTCGTGAGGATTGCAATATCCATGCTGGGGCTCCAGGTCAAGAGGATGTGGGGCACGTGTTCCGATCCTCTATACCTGATCCGGAGCGCGTCTACAATACGGTGAGGAAAGAATATTTCAAAGGAGGGGTTTACGGTGAGGATGTTTTGTGTTAGGGTCATTCCATTCCCCCACTTTCGGCGCCCTGGATTCGATGGACACCGTTTCTGAAATCATGCCGGGCGGTCTGCGATTACGGTCTCCCCTGACAAAGTGTTTCATCTGAGGCGCAACAAGCGAGGTGGAAAGGTTTAAGAAATGGATCTTGAAGAAGGAAGAAAAAGAGTCGTCATCGAAGGGGTGAGCCCGGAAATTGACGGGGGTGATTTCGCTGTCAAACGAACCGAGGGAGAGAAGGTGGTGGTGGAAGCCGACATCTTCACCGACAGTCATGACCTCCTGACCTGTGTCCTTCTTTTCCGAAAGGAGGAGAACCGCCTCTGGAATGCCGCAGCCATGGAACCGCTGGTGAATGACCGTTGGCGGGGAGCTTTTCAGGTCGGCGAAACGGGTCGATACCGGTACACGATCAAGGCATGGGTAGACCCCTTCAAGACGTGGCGACGGGATTTGAGAAAAAAAATGGATGCCGGGGCGGACATTTCCGTGGACCTTCTGTTCGGCCGGGAACTGATTGAACAGGCCGTTTCGAGAGCCGACGATGAAGCGGCTGCACGGCTGAAGCAATATCTGGCAACCCTGGCCGCTGAAGACCGGGAGGTTGAAAGGGTCACGATTGCCCTGGGCGAGGAACTCGCCGGCTGCATGGAAGTCTGCCCCGAAAAAGAGTTTGTCACGGCTTACGACAATGAATTGCCGTTGGTTGTGGAAAGAGAAAAAGCCCGATTCAGCACGTGGTACGAAATGTTTCCCCGCTCCTGCGCCGGTAGGCGCGGAGACCACGGGACCTTTGAAGACTGCGAGAGAATCCTGCCTTACGTGGCATC
>JAWOJI010000403.1:0-7692 GCA_046481735.1 Desulfatiglandales bacterium
TAGAAATCCCTCCCATGCCAAAGTACACCCTTTTTCAAAACCTCGATCTCAGGCTCGACCCGACATGCGCAGGCTGGCTGACAGGGGAACTGACCGATGTATCGCAGAATATGGGCTACTTCAGGTTTCGTGACGGCCGTCCCGTGGATCTCCTCTCACTTTTTCTGATCATCGATGCCATGCCGCCCGCCAAAGATGGCCGAATACAGCATCGACTGTTCGGTGTCCCAGCTCCCGGTTTCCGATAAGTGGCTTTATGTAAACCTGGAATCTCCCGGCGCATTCACCTCCTAATTTTGAAATAGAAAGCTGAGCCCGGGGACAGGTATGTCTTCACTTCTCCGGTTTTGCACCCCTGAGTGTCGAAATTCCCATTCTTGCGAGCTTGCGATAGACAAGTCGCGGCAGGTGACCCTGCCCACAACGGACCCATACCGGCGATGAATAAAAATGCCACAACATGGCGGATTGATTCCTCCGTTGACCCGCCAGGCGAATTCCCGTATAGTCCGGCTTGGAAGAAGGGCTTTCTTGTTGCTGCGATTCCGGCTGAAATCTCCGGCCCCGGCCGCTATTTCCCTGTAACCCAATTGGCGGTACCCAAACCAATTTTAATGACAAAACAAATAAATCGGAAGGAATTATGTTCAAGGAACTAGAACTGGGGCCGAGGCAACGGACGACCATTGCTGCTGCGATGACACTTGGGGCGGCACTGGTGCTGGTGCTGGCCTTCGGTCTGGCGGTGTGGGGTCTAAGTGTTCTTGTCGGCATTTTCCAGAATATATTGCTTCCGCCCCTTGTTGCAGGGATCCTGACTATGCTGTCGCGGCCGTATTACAGTTGGCTACTCAAAGTCTGCAAGGGGTCCCGAGCCGCAGCCCTGGTTCTGTTCTCTTTTTCCGCACTCATTCCTTTGGGAGGCTTTATCTGGTTCGCTGGCATTTTTGCGGCTAATCAATTGGTCAAGTTACTAGACGACCTGCCTTCGATGATCAATGCTATTCAAGAGATGGGTCGCTCGCTGTGGCCACAGGTTGCCGCAGTTCTGGAAAAATACGGCCTCATGTCTGAGCTCGACAGTCTGCTTGAAAACCCCGGGGAAATAATTGTCAATGCGCTCAGGGCTTCAGGGGAACGGATATCTCAATCCATTATCCAGACGTTTCAGTCCGTGGTGGGCTTGTTCGCCTGGGCGGTGCTTCCGGTGTATCTTGCCTTCTTTCTCATGGCAAAACCGTTCGAAACAAGCCGGATTGGGGAATTTCTGCCGTTCCTAAAAAAGGAAACGAGGGAAGACGTTATCTACCTGCTCGATCAGTTTATAGAGATCCTCCTGACATTTTTCCGGGGCCAGATTATCATCGCCCTGGCCCAAGGCGCGCTGTTCGCAATCGGGTTTGCGTTGGCGGGGCTGCCCTACGGAATTGTGATAGGCATGGCATTGGGGCTTCTCAATATCGTCCCTTACCTCGGCAGCATTGTCGGCCTCGGTGCAGCGCTGCCGCTGGCTTATTTCAGTGAGGGAGGTGGCCTCTCGCTAGTGGCGCTGATGCTGATCGTATTCGGGGCCGTGCAGGCGATCGAAGGCTACCTTCTCACACCTAAAATTATGGGCGATCGCACCGGTCTGCATCCTGCCCTCATCATTTTCGCCGTTTTCTTTTGGGGAGTGGCTTTTGGGGGAATCATCGGAATGATGCTGGCCATTCCCCTAACTGCCTTTGCGGTGGTGTTCTGGAGACTCTTAAAGAAGAAGTACATTGCGGAAGTGGTGTAGAGAATATTCTGGAAGTAAGTCGACAGAATTCGTTTTCACTAAAAACCCTGCCGCTTACCTCGCTGCTGCAAATATGTTTTTTGCCTTAAAACACATCTCCTAGATTCACCTCAATTGGAAAGTTCATTTTCAATTATCTAGAAAGTAAAAATTTTTTGCTTTTAAGCACCTTTTGAATCTCCATAGAACCCTCTGTAAAACAACAAATCATTGAAGCTAGAGACGGATTCGGAAGAGGGGTACATAGAAAATCGCTCAATTTAGGTAAGCGTCACATTAGGTGCCCTAATAAGGCGGACTTCATCAGATCGGTCTATCCTTTTTGTAACCGTCTTAAAATCTCCACAATCTTGTGGGCCTCTTAGCGGTTCTGAAGTTCATGCTTCCTGGACAGGAAAAAACCGCTGCAAGAGATTGATGGTGCGCTCTTTGGCCGCCCGCCTCAGAAGCCATACACACCCTGCCAGGAGGAAGACGACAGGAATCCATGACCCGACGGCAGGCGACACGACCCCCGTCTCGCCGATGCTCCTGAAACCCGCCAGAAGCAGATAGTACAGCAGAAATACGATGAAACAGGTCACAATCCCGATAAACCTTCCTCCGGCCCGCAACTGGGCGCCCAGGGGTACCCCGATGATTCCCATGAGGAAGACGGCGAAGGGGATGGAAAGGCGCTCCGTGACTTCTCTGAGCATTTCGTGGTACCTTCCGTCTTTCTCCTTCCGGCTCTCCAACGATCTCCTCAGGGCTTGATACGACATTTCCTTTGGCGAGAGGTCTCTTCCCGAAAGGGCCGGCATGATATCGTCGAGTCCGATCATCATGTCGTAGGTATCAAAAACGATGGTCCGGACATCCGCGGTTTTCTTTGCGGATATAAAGATGGTCCCGTCCACAAAAAGGAGTCCAATGCTTCTGCTCTCAGGTTGCGAAACAATTCGTCCCTCCTTTGCCACGATCGTGTGGCTGACTGAAGCATCCCTCCGATCAACCAAAAAGACATCCTGCATCTTTCTGTCCTTCTCGGAAAAGCCGTTGACATAAAATGTGACCCCGCTGAAGGGTTCGGAGAAGACCCTCTCCTGGATTCCCAAATCCGCTTTGGAGTGTGCGACCAGGAAGACAAGGTCCTTGAAGGATCGATGGCCCCAAGGAGCGCCAACCAGGCTGATGACAAGGGCGGCAACAAAACAAAAAGAAGAAACCGCCACAACCGGCGGCATCATCTGGTAGAGGCTGATCCCGGATGCCTTAAGGGCCAGGATCTCATTGTCATTCGATAACCGGTGAAAGGCAATGAATACGGACATCAGAGCGGATGCCGGGAGGGCGAAAAGGATCATCCCCGGCAGAAGATAGCCGATCATCTCCAACATCTGGGATAGCCGGACACCGTGATTGACCACCCATTCCGCAAGGTTGATAATGCGCGTCGCCAGCACAATAAACACGAATACCATGAGACTCGCCATAAAGGGCGGCCAGATCTCATGGAAAAAGTATCGGTGGATTGTAAGTTTCATGAAGCCGGAGAACTTCCTCGGGCTGGTTTCAAAAAGGACTCTGCCATCGTCAATGCAATGCGCAGGACCCCGCGCCTGCTTTTTGCAGCGGTAGCATGACGCGATCCGGATTGCCGGGTAAACGCTGCGCCGGCTCGTCAATCAACTATGGGGCCTCCCGGTTCTTGCTTATGAGGCGAGCCGATTGTTTACCCATGATGCTATGATTTGAGCCAAGTCTTCGTATTATTTGCCGGATTTTAATCATGCATATACTTCTGTCACTAGGTTCTTAAACCATTTAGGCCTATCTAGGACCACATGGAGCAAGATTAACCCTATTATTGGGATGGGTGTGATGGTATCAAGTATCCCGACGATAATTAAGAATGTTAAGACCTTCGTTTTTGTCTTCATCTCTTCCTTTAATACGCACTCTTTTCATTCTGTCTTCTCTGATTTCCTAAAGGCACAACAACACAAGCGACACTCTCTTCGCCATCATCCGCTCTCCTTGTCATAGGTTGGGTAAATATGAAAAGCGTTGAATCTTCTCAGAACTTCCGGTCTCTTTCAACGATTTTCGGAGTCGAGACCCTGTTTAAGCCTTCCCTTTCAAGTTCAGGTGAAACCAGTCGGCAAAAGCTTCAAAGGCCATTGTCCAGTTTTCCCTTTCAACAATCCAGTGGCCTTCCGCTATACACGGCATTTGCCATCGCTTTATTCACTTGGCATATGAGTGCGAAGCGTAATGTGAGAAATCTCGCCTGGAGCAAAGAGGCGCATGCGGGGTCCCCAAGTTCCCGTGCCGCGGGAAACAATGAGCGTCATACCGTCGATGTCGTAGCGGCCTCCGACAAAGGGATAGCGGGTTCGAACCAGGTAATTGAAAGGCCATATCTGACCGTTGTGGGTGTGGCCGGAGAGCATGATATCGACGCCCGCCGCCGCAGCTCGATCGGCCATCCAAGGAGTATGGGAAAGGAAGATGGTCGGACCCGGCGGCCGGTTGATCAGGGCCTGGTCCAGATTGGTTTCCCCTTCTCCCGGACAGCGTCGTGAAGAAGTCAGGTCGTCTATCCCTGCAATCACGAGACCGCCTGGCATCTTTACCCATTCGTTGGCAAGCAGCCGAATTCCGGCGCCGGCGATAATTTCGCCGGTAACATCACGGCGATCCGCGCGCAGTGAGTCATGGTTTCCGCGCACTGCCCACACACCCAAAGGGGCTGACAGCTGCTGCATGATAGGCTCCATTTCCTCGGGATCGCTGCTGCGCTCAAACAGGTCGCCGGCCAGGACGATAAAATCGGGTTGCAGTGCCCGCAGTTGGTCGATCCTGGCCTTCAGCCAGCGTGATCCGACCATCACCTCCCCTGCATGCAAATCCGCCATCACGGCAATAGTCGTGCCGTCCAACTCATCCGGCAATCCTTTTATCACCACTTCGTGGCGTTCAATTGCTGGTGGACGAAGCCCCTGAACATGGGCCACAAAGACCAATATCAGCCCAAACGCCAAACCCAGTGTCCGGATGCGATGCGCCGATTTGTGAAACAGAAAACCGAATCCACAGGCCAAGTCGGCAATGAATAAGCCCACCGCGACAAGGAAGAGGCTTCCCATCCAGTGCATTCCAGCGACTTCGAGCGCAATTGTCAAAAAACCGTATCTGTTTCCTCCATAACCTCGACCTAGAAAAAATATCAGCCACAGCACCACGCCGGTGCCGATCAACACCCTCCGATCGACCCAGCGATTGCAAAGGGGCAACGAACTCAGCCGTGCGAAGGCGTAGATGTGCAGCAGCGTCACCAGGGTGGTCAGTACGGCGCCAAAAAATGAAATAAAAGCCTCCTGCGATTATGCGTCAATTTTACGGCAGATTCCGTAAGTTGTATTTTTATGTAAAGAGATGAGGTTTTCCCCTGCCCCGAGCCATAAAAAAGCCATGGACCGAACCTTCATATTTTTATTAAATTATCCTATGAATCGTGGAGACGTCAACCAGCGGGAAGAAGGGGCCGACCTTCACTTCTACAAGAAAGATCCTGACCGCCACGCTCGACAGCACCAAAGCTCTGAGAGACTCCGAATACACCACGATTCGGCACAGGTGTGGGATAAATCTGTGAAACATGATAGAAGAGGCTGTCTGATTGCTCCGTACCAACTGTAGGGCCGGCTTATCAAGCACGCAATAACCTATGCTCCTTCCGCCGGCTTAGTGGGCGGGAAGCTGATTCACTTCATTGGGAATTCTCATGCGTTCCTCGTTTAATCTATTTCACCGAGACAATATCTTTGCCGCAGCCTTTATTGCTATTCTCATCACGCTGCTTTGGCTGGTCTTCAGTATTCTGAAACCCTTCTGGCAGGTTTTCATGTGGGCATTGATCCTGGCCCTGACTTGCTATCCTGTGTTCACCCGTTTGAAGGTTCTTTTCAGGGGGAGAGGAGGACTTGCGGCTTTTTTACTAACCTTGTTCATTTTCATCGCCCTCGCACTTCCAGGCTCCTTCGTCTTGTTCAATCTGGGGCAGGAAGCCAAGGACGCCTACACGGCCCTTTCCAAAATTTCGTTTTCGGAAAAAGGATTGGTGCTCGCCCAAAAGATCCGGAGCTCAGGCCTTCAGCCTTTTCTTGAACGATGGGGGATCGAGCCGGAACATGCAGAAGCGTTATTGTTGGACGGGATTGCATCAGGACTTAGGGACATCCCAAAGGTGATCGCCGAGGGGGTTTCGACAATCTTCAAGAACCTGGCCCTTTTCGGGCTGCAATTGCTTTTTGTGGTGGTCGCCCTCTTCTTCTTTTTCCGGGATGGTTCAAGGTACGCTAATTTTCTGGTCGGCCTTCTGCCTCTGGAGCGGCCACACCAGGAAAGGATCGTAGGCGCCTTTTCCAGAACGGTCAACGCCGTGGTGCGGGGCATGCTCGTCACGGCCTTTCTTCAAGGGATATTTGCCGGGGCGGGTTTTGCGATTGTCGGCCTTCCGGTGCCAATCCTGCTCGGGCTCCTCACCTCTATCACCGCTTTCATCCCTTTTATCGGGGCAGGAGCTGTCTGGGTTCCTGCTTCCATCTACCTGCTCATTCAAGAAGAGCTTCTACGGGGCATCGGGCTTGGGCTGTATGGTCTCCTGGTGGTTAGCTCCATCGACAATTTTCTGAGGCCTTTGATCATCGGCGAGAGCATCAAGATGCCTGTCTTCATCCTTTTTTTCACTATTCTTGGCGGCCTGGAAGTTTACGGGATCATTGGGATCTTCCTTGGCCCGATCATTCTGTCTCTCGTGACGGCGTTCCTCACCATATACCGTGAAATCTATCTTTCAAATCCCCCTGAAAAGACAGAGCATGACCTTCCCCCGGCCGAATCTTTAGGTCCGGTACAGGGTTGATTAGCCGCCATGGTATGAAGGTCTTCTTGCTCGCCTCCAAAATCTTGGCGAGGAACTATTGACCTGCTATGCGCATGGTCAAACGTGTCGGTCTGCTATTTAGCCGGGACATAAGTGATAGTCACCTGCTCCTTTAGCGCGGCAGCGCCAGATGCAGCGGCAATATTGATGACATTTACGCCCTCATTGACCGTGACAAGGGTGGAGAACTTGCCGTCCTTGAGAAATACGTCTGCGTCATTGACTTTGATCTTCGCCGTTGCACTTTGGGTCCCAGTCACGCGGCCGCTCACCGTTACCGTAGGCGTAGTAACAGTGGCGCCATCCTCAGGCGTGTCTAGGTTCAGAACCAGCGTCATCCCACTGTCCCAAGGGGGGTTGTCGCACCCGGTCACCGGCAAGACCAATAGCGAAAGCAAGAGAAGAATCCCTGTTAACTTGAAAAGGCTACCCATGATTACCTCCTTCGCGTCCTTTCCGAGCAAAATGAAAAGGCTCCAGAGAAGAAACATGACGACCGGACTTAAACCGGCGATGCAGCGGGCGCTATCAGGCTGCGCGAGGCCTGCTTTGTGAAGGGGTCTCAACCTCGACATCCATCGTCTTCTTGTCGAACCATCCCTGGAAGAGAACCAGTTCAGGATGCTCATCCAGGCTATGGTAATTCTTGACACTGATCTTTTTCATGGAAGCGTCATTTGCGCTGAAGACCCGCACATAAAAGACGTTTTTTTCTCCCTCTTTGGGTAGCACAACACCCTGAAGCGCCCATACCCAGTCCGGGTCCTGCCCCTTGTCGACCACCAAGGTCCGGCCGACAGGAAAGGGTATCTCCTTCGGCCCAGGCAGCTTCTTTTGGGACCCATCCCCCTTCTTCTCCCAGAATTTCCATGACATGGCAAAACCTCCTCGTCAAAATGCATAGTATTACAAATTGATGCGTTCGGAAAAAGCCCTTCCCTTTGTCACTTCAGCGAAGCATCGCTCATGCATTCTGTGACAC
>JAWOJI010000469.1:0-4488 GCA_046481735.1 Desulfatiglandales bacterium
CTTCAGCTTCCATAGAGGCCTGAACTCTTGGGAAACGGTGCTAACGCATGGCAAGGAAAGTGCCTGGGTCCAGGATCATGGCGTCTTCCGGCTTGACCTGCCTGTCGTGGTCCTTCAGAATCTTCATCTGGATGCCCACGCTTGCGGGCTGAAGTTGAAGAATGACGTCAAAAAAATGGTCCAGCGTGTTACAGGGGTAGGGAATTCCTCTTGGATTCACCTCGGTGATGTGTCTGTGAGCGAGTGCTGAAAACCAGATCTCCGCCTCATATTCCTGAGCTAGGGTTTTAAAGGCCTGAAAAGCGTCCGCTCCTGCTTTTGAGAAATCAAGACCGTCCACAACCAGAGCGTCCGGCCTGAATCCGGTCTTTTCTGAAAGGTTTTTCAAATTCTCCGCCAGCCTTCTGAGGTCAAAACTCTGGTTGAGATAGGCGAGGATCATCCTGTTTTTTTCCATGAGTGTGCGGACCTCGCGCTCCTCTTTAGGGCGGCAACCTTTCAGGAGTTCCAGGAGAATCACGTTGTAATAGGCGCTTACCTTATCGGGACCATCCTGGAGGGAAACATGAACGACTCTGCCATCCCGAAAAATCCTGTAAAAGGCGATGTGAATCAGGCAAGCAGTCTTGCCGACGCCCGCCCTGGCCATGAGGACCCCAAGATTGCCTGGCCCCAGGCCCTCTCCTGATGGCCTTTCGAGGATTCTCAAGGCGCTTTTTTCTGTGAATTCCTTCATCATTTCTTTCCCCCCCTTGTTTTTTCGGCATGTTTCTTTTTGAGTTCTTCCGCCACGGCTTCAGGCACGCGGGAATAGCGGGAAAACTCCATGGTGAACTCGGCCTTTCCCTGGGTCAGGGAGCGCAAGGTGGTTGCATAGCCGAACATTTCTGCCAGAGGCACTTCCGCGTCGATCGCCGTAAAGACGCCGTCTTCCGCAGAGCTCAGAATCATTCCTCGTCGCTGGCTGATGGAGCCCATGACGCCGCCCTGAAAATCGGAAGGGGACTCCACGGACACCTTCATGATCGGCTCCAGAATCACGGGCCCGGCTTTCAGGTACGCTTGTTTGAAGGCGCCGACTGCGGCCTGCCTGAATGCCAGTTCAGAAGAATCCACGGGGTGGTATTGGCCGTCGACAATCGTCACTTTGGCGCCAAGCACCGGAAAACCCATGACCAAGCCTTTTTCGAGGCAGGATTGAAAACCCTTTTCCAGGGCAGGAATATATTCCGTCGGGATGGCGCCTCCCTTAATCCGGTTTACGAATTCGAATGCGCCTGTTTCGGAGGGTTCCACAAAGCCTTCGACGCGACCGTACTGACCTGCGCCGCCCGTTTGCTTCTTGTGGGTGTAATTGAAATCAGCCCTTTGAGAAACGGCTTCCCGGTAAGCCACCTGGGGCATGCCTGTTTCCACTTCTGCCTCAAATTCCCGTTTCATCCGCTCCACGTAGATTTCAAGATGGAGTTCGCCCATGCCTGAAATGATGGTTTCTCCCGACTCAGGATCCACGAAGGAGCGGAATGTGGGGTCCTCCTTCAGAAATCGACCCAGAGCTTTGGCCATTTGGCCGCCGGCCTTGTTGTCTTTGGGTTTCACGGCCAGGGAAACCACGGGGTCCGGGACGAGCATAGAGGTCATGGCGTAATTTGCTTTGCCGTCCGTAAAGGTGTCTCCTGAAAAGCAATCCACCCCGAAAAGGGCGAGGATATCCCCGGCGAAAGCCTCCTGGATGTCCTCCATTTCATTGGCGTGCATACGCACGAGGCGGCCTACCTTGACCTTTTTTCCACTCCTCGTGTTGTAAATATCATCACCCTTTCGAAGAGAGCCCTGGTACACCCTGAGATAGGTAAGCTGTCCGTATGGCGTGACCTCGAGCTTGAAGGCCAGGACGACCACGGGCATGGCCGGGTCAGGGGAAAGGACTACCGGAGCACTTTCACGGTCAAGGTCGAGAGCGATGTTTTCGATCTCGGCAGGGGAGGGGAGATACTTGGTTACCCCGTCCAGCAAAAGCTGAACTCCCAGGTTCTTGTATGCGGAACCCATGAAAACCGGGGTGAGCTGACGCTTCAGCGTCCCTTTTCGCACGGCCTCCACAATCAGCGCTTCCGTCACCTGGTCTTCAAAAATGGCTTCCATCAATTCATCGGAAAACATAGAAGCCGCATCAAGGAGTTCTTCTCTCTTTGCCCCGGCTTCCCCGAGAAAATGGGGAGGGATTTCTTCGGTGACCACCTTCTCTCCATAAGCTCCCTGGAAATAAACGGCCTTCATGGAGACCAGGTCGATCACTCCCGACAAGTCCGCCTCCAAACCGATGGGAATCTGCATAAAAACGGCATTGTGATTCAACCTCTGGCGGAGTTGGTCCACCACTCGACCCGGGTTTGCCCCGACCCGATCGCATTTGTTGATGAAGGCAAGCCTGGGGACCTTGTAGCGGCTCATCTGCCGGTCCACCGTGAAGGACTGGGACTGGACCCCCCCCACGGCGCATAAAACAAGGACGGAGCCGTCGAGGACGCGCAAGGCTCTTTCCACTTCAATCGTGAAGTCCACGTGGCCGGGCGTGTCAATGATATTGATGCGGTGCCCTTTCCAGAAGCAGTGGGTGGCTGCCGAGGAAATCGTAATCCCTCTCTCCCTTTCCAAATCCATGGAGTCCATTGTGGCGCCTACCCCGTCCTTGCCTTTGACCTCGTGCACCCTGTGAATCCTCTGGGTATAGTAGAGGATCCTCTCCGTGAGGGTTGTTTTGCCCGCATCAATATGGGCGCTGATCCCTATATTTCTCAAATCTCTGCTGTCTTGAACCATGGAATAAGGCCTCCAATGAAATCCGCGGAAGCAGATTTCACACAACGAAAAAGAGAGAGCTCTCAAGGAGCCCTCTCTTCTTTTAAAGGTCATTGTATGACCTGAAAAGGAGATGTCAAGGCGAAAAAATCACAGCTTCGTCAGGTGGTACCGCCCCAGAGGGATCACGCTGTCGGCGATTTCTCTTCTGAGGGCAATGGTGTTGACCGGAGTGTTCTTGGCCAGCCGCTTGAGAGCCATGAGCTGGGTTCTCAGTTCCTCGCCCTCTGCGATGGCTGCAAAAATCTGCTTGGCCATCCACTCGACTCGGGCAAAGGCATCGTTGACATACACCTGGGTGACCGCTATCTGCACCCTGGATTTTTCTTCTCCTTCCTTCCCGAGTTTTTTGAGGGACCTCAGAAGGGCTGATTCCATGGCAAATACTTCAATGATGATGTCGGATATGAGGGCCACCAGTTCCTGTTGACCTGCAAGTTTCTCCATATATTTCTGCGTTGCAGCGCCGGCTGCGAGAAGACCGATCTTCTTGGCCATGGACAACAGTTTTTGCTCCTTTTCAAGGATTCCTTCCGCTTCACCGAAGTCGGGCCGGAAGGTGAGAAGTTCTTCCGTGGCCTTCTTGATCACCGCCAAAAGAGGCAGTTCGCCCTTCAGGGCCGCACGCATGAGCATGTCCACGATGAGAAGGCGGTTGATTTCATTGGTTCCTTCCCAGATGCGGTTGATCCTGGAGTCCCTGTAGGCGCCTTCCGCGGGATAATCCTTGATATATCCGTAGCCTCCATATATCTGGACGCACTCATCCACTACGTAATCCAGCATTTCCGTTCCGAAGACCTTGTTGATGGAGCACTCCAGGGCATACTTGCGGATGGCTTCCCCGGTTTTTGCGCCCGCATCCTCCTTGGTGGGATCGATGCCTTCCAGGGCCATGTCGAGGAGCGCAGCAGTACGATAGGCCATGCTTTCCGTAACATAAATCCTGATGAGCATCTCGGCGATTTTGTGCTTGATAAGGCCGTACTCGGCGATGGGTCTCCCGAACTGGATTCTCCCCTTCGCATACTTGATTGCCTCGGCGAAAATGGTCTTGGCTGAGCCCACGATCATGGGGGCAATCTTGAATCTTCCCACGTTCAGGGTGTTCAGGGCTACGATGTGGCCTCTCCCGACTTCTCCCAGCACGTTCTCCAAAGGCACCCTGACGTTCTGGAAGATGACGGCCCTTGTGGAACTGCCGTGCATCCCCATCTTCTTCTCTTCTTCATCCACCGAGACGCCGTCCCACCCTCTCTCCACGATGAAGCTCGTAAACTTGGTCTCATCCACCTGGGCGTATGTGATGAAAAGGTCCGCAAAGCCGGCATTGGTAATGAACTGCTTCTGGCCGCTGACAAGGTAGTGCTTGCCGTCTTCCGACAAAACGGCCTTGGTCTCGGCCCCCAGGGCGTCGGAACCGTGGCCTGGTTCGGTCAGAGCATAGGCGCCTACCATCTCTGCGCTGGCGATCTTAGGCAGATACCGCTTCTTCTGTTCCGGAGTGCCGAAAAGCACGATGGGAAGGCTTCCGATCCCGGTTTGCACGCCGTAGGTGGCCATGAAACCTGAAACGCCCGAGCAAAGCTTCTCGGAAATGAGCATGGAGCTGACCTTGTCAAGTTC
>JAWOJI010000482.1:0-6015 GCA_046481735.1 Desulfatiglandales bacterium
TAACCGGCATAGACGCCGCGCCGGCCCTCTATGGCTACGTCGGAACCAGTCCTAAGTTGACCGGGCAAGCGGTTTTGGAGACGCACATGGGTGACACAGAAAATGGGTTAAATAGGAAGCTCAATTCAATGATCTAAGATTGCCATTTTCAGGTGCACAACTTTTGAGACACGGTACTAGCCTGGAGTTCCGCCGCCTTGGACAGGGCCTCATCGAGCAGACGAGGACCGCTCTCCTCGCTCTCGACGGTCCTCACCAGGGGGCCTAAAGGTCGCCATTGGGCGATGGAACTGCTCCTGAAGAGTGCAAGGGTCGGAGCGCCGATCATGGCGGCGAGATGGGTTATTCCGCTGTCCTGACCCGCATAAAGTACGGCTTGAGAGAAGGATGAAAGGAGTTCCGACCGGTCCGGACAAAAAAGGATCTCTGCCCCGGCAGTCCCTTGGAGATGCCCCTGAAAAAAAGGCAGGAGTGCTTCTTCCGCAGGCCCCAGGAGCAGGGTCAGAGGAAAAGGATAAAGTTCCGAGAAGCGCTTTGCGAAGTCCAGCCAAAACTGGGGCGGATGGTTTTTCTTTGCACTCCCTGAGCCGGGGTGAATAACCACGGCCTTGGCGCGTTTATCGTTAGCGGACTGTTTCAGAGGGGAAACCCGGAGCGCTTCTTCAAAAGCTTGAGCGGCATTGATGGGGCACCCTGAAGCCTCCAGGCATAAGGCCAGATAAAGGGCCGCATGGGTTTCTGTGTGCTCCGGCGGAAAGCCGGGAAAGACCCTGACCTGGACTCCGGGCAGGATGTCTTCCAGCCTGGAGGCCATTTCTCCGTGGGGGTCGGAATGGAAAAGGACGGCCAGATCCAGGAGCGGTAATGAGAGATGGGGAACCCTCTCCTTCTCATCCCCATACAAAAGGTGCCAGCCATGGCTTTCAAAGTCCATGGCCTGCAGGACATAGGGCGCGAGAAAATCAATGCCCGGCTTCCTTCCTACCAGGATGGTTTCCGCCATACCTTTGAGGGCGCAGAGGGAGGGCATGAGCATGAGCGAGTCGCCCAGCGCAGCCGGCCGGATGATGAGAAGATTCATCGGTGTCCCTTCCTGAAATCCGACTGCGTCGGATTTCAGACAGCTCCCGCCACCGGCGGGAGCAAAGCCCCCAAAAGGCGTCATATGAAATCTGCCAAGGCAGATTTCATCCTATTGACCAATGGGGACAAATATGCTTACTTTTTCTTCATAAGTCATGCAGAATCATTAGACGTTTCTTAGAGAGCGTTTCAAAGGAGGCAAAAACATGGGTAACTGGTTCAGAACCACCTTGCTTTTAGGGGTCATGACCCTCCTGATCGTTTTCATCGGCAACCTTCTTGGCGGCCGGCAGGGCATGATCTTCGCCTTTATCCTCGCCATAGCCATGAATTTCTTCAGCTACTGGTTCTCGGACAAGATCGTGCTCAAGCTTTACAAGGCCAGAGCGGTGACTGAGAATGAAAGCCCGGAACTCTATCGCATCGTCGCCCGGCTGGCAGAAAGAGCCAACCTTCCCATGCCGAGGATCTATACCATTCCGCAGGACGCACCCAATGCCTTTGCAACAGGGAGAAACCCCGAGCATGCTGTGGTGGCCGTCACGGAAGGCCTCTTGAAACTCATGAGCAAGGAAGAAATCGAAGGGGTCCTCGCCCATGAACTGGCCCACGTCAAGAACCGGGATATCCTGATCGGCTCCATTGCCGCCACCATGGCAGGGGCTATCATGATCATCGCCAACATGGCCCGATGGGCTGCGATTTTCGGGGGAGGCTCCCGGGACGGAGAAAGAGGAGGACTGGGCGGCATCGGTCTCATTGCCATGTCCATCCTCGCACCCCTTGCAGCCATGATCGTCCAGATGGCGATCTCCAGGTCCAGGGAGTACCATGCCGACGAGTCAGGGGCGAGTTACGCCGGCCGCCCTGACGGTCTGGCAAGCGCTCTCCAGAAATTGGGCGCCTATTCCAAAAGGGCGCCCATGGATGCGAGCCCTCAAACGGCCCACATGTTCATCGTCAATCCCCTGAGCGGCAAAAGCCTCATGAGCCTTTTTTCCACCCACCCGCCCATCGAGCAGAGGGTCGCGCGGCTTCGGGGGATGAAGGCCCCGCGTATGGACAGTGGCGGGGACCCCGGCGGACTCAAACACGCAGAGGATGCCTGGAGAAAACTGTCGAAATGACGCGTTTCATGGCTTTTTGCGAGACCATCCCATCTTATGCCGGCTTAATTCGGCGGATCCCAGGGATCCGATCAAAATGAGGATCTGTGGAGTGGATTTTCTTGATTCCGTTTTGGATCATCGTGGCTGCGTGAACGGCATCCCGCGGCGTGATATCAGGATTTCTTTTCAAAAGTTCCAGCGCACGCTGCATGTCCTTTAGGGTGACAGGCAGAATCTGCTCGCAGAGTTCAACCAACGATGTGTAAGCCGACTCGGCAATGAAGGGCTTCTTAATAGAGAAGTATCGGTACAGAATCTCTTGCAGCACCTCGGTGTTGCTCACAACCCGAACCTCTCCGCTTTTTATCTTTTGCAGAAGCATGACGCAGGGTTCCCTATAGGGATGAATTCCGCCTATGGCGTACATGATCACGTTGGCATCCATAAAGGAAAGGGCCGGCGGGTTCATGAGCCGGAATACTTCTTTTCAAGGTATTCCGCTTCCCATTCCTGATAATTCTCGGGAACCGGCACTTCCGGCAGCGCCAAAAGCTTGTCCACCGCATCGGCAATGCGGCGCTCTTTGGCTTGCTTCAAGTGGTATTCCACAATAGCCTCCCGAACCAGGGCGCCGAGCTTTTCTTCGCGGCAAGAGGCGATTTCCTCCAAGCTTCGGAACTGCTCCTCGGTCAGTAGCACCTGGATTTTTTTCTCGTACTTGGGCATAGCCTTTTTCCCTCGACATGTATGCAAAAAACAATATCCAGAAAATATTATTTTGTCAATAATATTTTGTTGGTATCCGACCCATAAGTGTTTCGACCCGCAAGGATGCTCACGAAAATACGAATCCTGAATTCTAAGGCCCCCCAGCGCTAAGACCTAAACGTATGAATTAGTTATCGAATTATGGCTGTCACCATTGTCCGCATTGCCGGATGTCCCGCCGGTACGGGCTTTGCCCACAGCGACAAAAGGCTTGAGCGTTTTCTTAAAAGCGCCGGAGAATGACTCTCTGTTCACGAGACCGTTCTCTATGGCCGCCCGAACTTTCTCCGGCGAAGGGGTGCCGACAAGACTCAGAACAGGGGCGAAAAGGGAATCGAGTTTGTCCAAGTGAAGTCGTATCTTTCGCAGATCCGGAGCAAGAATGGCCGGGTACCGCTCACCCAGCCTGTCACGCAGAAGAGATTCATCGTAATCAATGACGGTCGTCTCTCGGTACCTGACTTTGAGGGCCTGGCCGTCCAGCGTCGGATACCAGTATTTCAACTCCAACCCGGCCATGTGTCGCCCTATGCTTTCACGAAGGGCGTTTTTCTCTTCTTTGAGCCGTTGCTCCTGGGCCTGGATTTCCAGGTAGCGCCGCAAAACCATCTCGATTTCAGCCGATACTTCATGGTTCCCTTCCATTTCCTGTCTCCTTCGCGAGCACATCATCATAGAACATCGACATTGAATGGAGCAATCAAAAGATGCCTCATCATCCCTTTGTCGCAGGCGCAGCCGTCTCCTCCGAAGAGACGGCTGCGCTTCATCCGGGTTACAGTCTGTAAGGAGTCCGGTGGGGTGAGAGGCGTATGAGAAAAAAGCTGACGGGTAAGCAGCTCAAATCCGCAAGCATATCGTCCTTCTAGCCAGGGGCGTGGTATGTATTTTCCTTGGCATGGCCTTTGCAAATATTTAGACTGGATCTTCTGGGTCGTCAGGCGTGAAGGTTCTCCAAAAAATGCTCTCTGTGCGGAAAGAGAGGGAACTTCACTGAGCAGCCTCCTTTGGCAGGAAGACTTGGAGACAGGTGGCCGGGCATGCTTCATTCCATCCGTGCAAAGCTGATAGCGAGCTTCATCGGTGTCTCCCTTGTGGTAGGCGCTTTTTCCCTTGTTGTAGGAACGCACCTCCTGGATCGGGCCGTGCACAGTGAGGCCTCCATGCGTGTCAGCCTGGACCTCAACTCCGCCCGCGAACTGTACAGGGTTCAAAGGAGCACCATAGAAGTCGCCCTCAACATCACCACCTTGGGCTACGGATTCATTGAGGCTCTGAAAGAACGGGATACCGCTGGTCTCAAATCTCGCCTTGAACGAATGTCCCACTATGCGGCCTTGGACTTTGCCGGAATTGTGGACGCCAAAGGAGCGCTTTTGTGCAGAAACCGCCCCAATCCGATACCCGGCCGGATGAGACCCCCTCCTGCCAATCCCATCGCGGGCTTTGCTCTGGAAAAGGGCGAGTCTGTTTCAGGTGCTTTTGTTCTGAGCCGGGAATTTCTTCTTGAAGAGAATCCCGGCCTTGCGGAAAGAGCCAGAGTCGATGTGATCCCCACGCCGGGTACACAGCCCAGTTCGGAAAGGGCGGTGACAGCCGGCCTTGTTCTGGCCGCAGCAGTTCCCGTGTTCCATGAAGGCGAAGTCCTGGGGGTGCTGTACGCTGGTGTCCTGTTGAATCGTGACACGAAACTCGTGGACACGGTGAAAGGCACGGTTTTCCACAACGAAGAGTACAGAGGGCGCAGCGTGGGGCGGGCATCGATTTTTCTTGGGGATGTACGCATTGCCACGAATGTGCCGGCACAGGATGGAGGCCGGGCCATCGGCACCAGGGTTGCAGAAGAAGTGAGGGAGCATGTTCTGGAAAACGACGAGCGATGGACAAGGCGAGCTCCGGTGATCAGCGACTGGTACATCACGGCCTATGAACCGATCAAAGATGTATATGGTCGCACGGTCGGCATCCTCGGAGTGGGTGTGCTGGATGAAAAATACCAGGATATGAGGAGGAAGGTTCTTTCCGTCTTTGTTTTCATCACGGTCCTCGGCATGCTTGTGGCCGCGGGCCTGGGCTGTTTCGTGGGAGGGAGAATCATCGACCCCATTCAGCGCCTTATCAGGGCCAGCAAGGAAGTCAAAGACGGAAGCCTTACCCCAGACATCGGACCGGTGTCGAGCGGAGAGATCGCGGTTTTGCAGAAGGCCTTCGGAGAAATGGTTTCGGCTATGGGCCGGAGAAGAATGGAGAGCCAGAACCGGCTCATCGTGTCTGAAAAGCAGGCCAGCGTGGGAAGGCTGGCGGCAGGGGTGGCCCACGAAATCAACAATCCTCTGACCGGGGTTCTGACCTACACCCACATGCTTCTGAAACGGAAAGATCTGAATGAAGACATCCGGGCGGATTTACAAACCATTGCGGAGGCCACGGAACGGGTCAGAAAAATCGTGAAAGGGCTCTTGGATTTTTCCAGACAGAGCGCTCCGAACAGGGAAAAGGTGGATGTCAATACCCTGGTGAGGTCCACGATTGCGCTCATGGAGAACCAGGCCCTGGTGAAAGGGGTCGATGTCAAATTCAATCCCGGCGAAAACCTGAATCCGGTCAACATGGACCGGAACCAGTTTCAGAGCGTGCTTCTCAACATCTTCATCAACAGCCTTGACGCCGCCAAGCCGGGTGACACCGTTACGGTGACGACCAAAAACAGCGAACGGGTGAACGAAGCGGGCCAGGAACGGGTGGAGATAGGCATTGCAGACACCGGTTGCGGCATCCTGCCTGAACACATCAACAAGCTGTTCGATCCCTTTTTCACCACAAAGGAAGTGGGGCAGGGCAGGGGGCTCGGCCTGGCCGTTTCTCTCGGGATCGTACAGAGACATGGAGGAAGCATCCGGGTTCAGAGCGAGGTGGGCAAGGGAAGCACGTTCACCATCTGGGTCCCCCTGGAGGGAAGGATCGTGTGAGGAGATGAAAATCCTTGTCATAGATGATGAGCGGGTACGTAACCGTGGAGATGATGGAAGAGGTAGCCAGGACGGACGCGGCTAGG
>JAWOJI010000498.1:0-5784 GCA_046481735.1 Desulfatiglandales bacterium
AAGGTGTCTACCCGTAAGATTGAGTGCCATATCTCCCTCCCCCGCCACAGAATTGCTTGCCATAGAAAGCGAAAAAGTGTAATAATATAGTAGTCGTAATGTTTCTGGCAACCTGCAAATTGAACAATTTGCGGATTGCTTTGTTTTTTACGGAAAAGGAACAGCAAGATGATTCCCAGGTACACCCGCCAGGAAATGGGAAGAATTTGGGAAGATGAGAACCGTTTCGCCAAATGGCTGGACGTGGAACTCGCCGCCTGCGAGGGCATGGCCGAGCAAGGCCTCATCCCGCGCGATTCCCTTGAAACCATCAAAAGAAAAGCCCGATTCTCGGTGGACCGCATTCTCGAGATCGAAGAGGAGACCAAACACGATGTCATTGCGTTTCTCACCAACCTGGAGGAATTTGTAGGCCCTGACGCCCGTTTCATCCATATGGGGTTGACCTCTTCGGACGTTCTGGACACGAGCTTCGCCCTTCTCCTCAAGGAGGCCATGACACTCATCATCCAAAAGGTGAGGGACTTCATGGTCGTGATTCAAGAGAAGGCTTATGAGCACAGGCGGACCGTCATGATCGGCCGTTCCCACGGTATTCACGCAGAGCCCATCACTTTCGGCTTCAAGCTTGCCGTCTGGCACGCTGAGATGAAAAGAAACTTGAGACGCCTCCAAGAGGCCCTGGATGTCATCAGTTATGGGAAGCTCTCGGGTGCCGTAGGCACGTTTGCCAACGTATCTCCGCAGGTTGAAGCCTTTGCCTGCCGGAAACTCGGGCTGAAGCCTGCAGAAGCATCCACTCAGATCCTGCAGCGCGATCGTCACGCCCAGTACTTCAACGCTCTTGCCGTCCTCGCGGGCACCATGGAAAAAATCGCGATCGAGATTCGCCATTTGCAGCGAACGGAGGTGCTCGAAGCGGAAGAAGCCTTCGAAAAAGGGCAGAAGGGCTCTTCAGCCATGCCCCACAAGAAAAACCCCATCGGCGCCGAGAACATCTCCGGCCTAGCCCGCCTGGTGCGTTCCAACGCTATCGCCGCTATGGAGAACATGGCTCTCTGGCACGAAAGGGATATCAGTCACTCTTCGGTTGAACGGGTGATCGGGCCTGACAGCACGATTCTGGTGGACTTCATGCTCCACAGGCTCACGAAGATGGTGAAAACCTTGGTGGTGCACCCCGATCGTATGCTTGAAAACCTCGACCGCCTCAAAGGGCTCATTTTTTCTCAGCAGGTCCTCCTCAAGCTCAGCGCCGCAGGGCTGGGACGGCAAGAGGCATACGAACTGGTTCAAAGGAATGCGTTGAAAGTCTGGGATACCGGAAGGGACTTCAAATCCCTGCTTCAGGAGGATCCCGAAATCAGAAAGCACCTGACGGAGGGCGACCTGGAAGATCTTTTCAGCCTCGATTACCACTTGAAGCATGTGGACCATATCTTTGAAAGAGTTTTCCAGTGATTTTCAGCCGGCCGTCTTAGACCCGGCTTGATGTGAGGGATACGACAAGGAAGACTCGATAGCACAGGCGGAAACAGGCGAATCCATGTAACCGACGACCGGCGAGGAAGAATGGCGACTGCCGGAAAAGGAATTCCACCTGCCAAAAGAAACTCGGCCGGCGACCACCCCCTGACCGTCATGGTCATGGGAAAGGTCGGCAAGGTTCGATCGTTTCGACTCTCTCGCCGTCTCTTTGTTCTGGCTCTCTTGTTTTTCGCGGCCTACCTTCCCATCTCGGCCTACCTGGTCAATCGCTATTTTGATCTGTCCCGCGCCAACGAAACCCAACAGGGGAGAATCGAGCGCTTGGAACAGGATCTTATGTTGAACTCCAATGCCCTTTCCAGATCCAGAGAACATATCCTTTTCCTGAAGGATTATATTTCCCAGATGGAGAAAGGGGAGGATCGGGCTTCTCCGCCGTCCCCGTCCCGGGCAAAGAAAGCCGAAGGAGTTGCAGCCACCCCGTCCGGTGCAACAGCTCAGGAAAATGAAGAGGCGATCGTCTCCATTGAAGATCTGGTCATGGAGAAAAACGCCGACCGTCTCTCCATCCATTTCAAAATCGTCAAACTTCTCTCGGGCAACAACAACATCGGCGGTTATGTTCATATGGCAGCCAAAGGCGAAGGAGGCTCTTTCCGCCACGAGTGGACTTATCCGCAAACCAAGTGGGTCGACGGTTTCCCCGAGGATTTCCGGAAGGGACAAATGTTTCTCATCCAAAGATTCAAGCCTATGGAAGGAAAGCTCCCCTTGGGCGAAGGCGAGGATGCACCGACCGCCCTTGAGATCCTCGTTTACAATGAGGAAGGCGGCATCATGCTGCAGAAGGAATTTAAAGTCCCGTAGCATCTCACTGTCTTGAAGCGCGCGGCCTGCCGCCCCCCGCACCGGAGCCCTTTTCATGGGTCCTGCGCTCGAACCACGAGTCCTTCGGCAAAAGACTCATCCCCCCATATTCCCGGCGTATTCCACCCTGAGCACATCTTCCCAGGGGTCGGATCGCTTGATCCTCACCTGAATCTTCTGCCCTTCAGAGAGCTGCTGGCCGTTTTCCTTTTTCATTTCCACCACCAGAAGCAAATCCGTGAGCAGGAGACGGCTTCTATTCCTCATCACATCGAGAACCACGGCAGGGAGTTTTTCCCCCACATGCTGGAAAAGATACTTGTAAAGCCAGTACCGGGTGCGGTTCCTGTTCATCCTTTCCACGTCTCTCAGGGTTGACTCAAGTGACATTCTCTTCTGCTCCAGCGTCTCCCCGTCATAGCACGGACTGCCAAGGACAAGGAAACTCCTCAACTGGCGTTGCACAAGAAGATCGAAATACCTCCGAATGGGAGAACTCGCCTGAGTGTAAACATCCACTCCCAGGCCGCTGTGTTGCTTCGGCTCGGAACTGATGGTCAGAGGGGTGAGCTTTCGGCGCTGCTTGAACACATAGTATACGTAATCCATGCCCTCGGCAGGCAGTCTTTCACTCGGTCCGCCCTGACTGCGATAGAGGAGCGGAATCCCATGCTTCCGAGCGAACCTGCCTGCCAGTTGGTTGTGCAGGATCATGCATTCCGCAACCACCATTCTCGACGGCGAGTCTTGGTCGATTTTTTCAACCGAAATACCTCCTTGCTCTTGGATCCTTATGGCAAGTTCCGGGAGCGTGAGCAGGAGGGCGCCGTCTTCGACGCGTCTCTGCCTGAGAGCATGGCTCAAACGGAGCATCGCCTGAAAAGGCTCTTCGTGGATGTGTTGCTCGTTCACCTCGTCATAGGTGTAGCGCTTTCTCACCCGGACAAGGCTTGGAGCGAATTCGTAATCCATGAGGTTGCCTTGATTGTCCAGCCGGGAAAGAAGGGAGATGGCCCAGCGGTCGCACCCCTCCTTCAGGCTCAGGGTATCATTCGAGAGCGCCGGAGGAAACATGGGGATTTGCTGACAAGGGAGATACACGGAAGAGCCCCTATGAAAAGCGTCTTCGTCAAGCCTGCTCGTTGCCGCGACCACCCCTGCCACATCGGCGATGTGGATGCCCAGATGGATGGTGTCCCCCTCCAGGGTGACGCTCAAAGCGTCGTCGAAATCTCTGGTGAGGGGGCCGTCTATGGTGAATGACGAGAGATGGCGAAGATCTTTCCTGCCCTCGATTCCGAATTCGATCCCCCTCAGCTTCTCCGCTTCCTCAAGAGCCTCCTCGCTGAAGATTGTCGGGATCTGGAAGCGAAGGATGTCCAGGTTTTCATCCTCCTCCCAGATGCCGAGCCTGACAAGGATTTGTCTCGCCTCGGCAATGTTGTATCCCCCTGCTCTTTGAAGCAGTTCTTTTCCGAACTTTGCGTCCGGTGCTTCCTCCTCGTAAAGCGCAAGATCCACCAGGGCCTGCACAATTTCCTCTCTGCAGGAAGAAGACGCTCCCGGCTCCTTTTCCAGCATCTTCTTGAGCCACGCGCTTCCCTCTCCCAGCCGCTTTTCCTGAAAAGCCGCCTCTTCTTTCTGCTTCAGGATCTGCTCCACCTTATCGGCGGAAAGGGGGCAGAACTTGTTCTCCTTCATTTTGAAGTGGATCTTGTCTTCAAAAAGGGCTCTCACAAGGGCCGAGACATGGTCTTCTGTGACCTTGTCGCCGAAGCAGAGTTGGGCGAGGTACTCGTGGTCAAAGCTCTCCTGCTCATCCTTGACAAGTTCCCAGAGTTCCTTCACGTCCACCTTTTCTTTGAGCCCTTCCCTGAGCTCCTCCGCCTTCCTCAATCTCTGGAGCAGCTCCGCGCGGGGCACCTCGGTACTGAGTGCGGTTTTCGAGACCAGGAGGGCGCGCTTGGGCGGAAGATTCACTTCTCGATTCGTGGGGGTCAGAAGATGAAGGCGGGTGAGTTCATCCTGGACGCACAGGGCAATATTGAAGTCCCCGCGATCTATGTACTCTATGATTTTTCCTTGATGCATGGGTCTTTCCTTGAATAGTGGTCTAGTAACAGGTGGCGAGGAGCCTGTCAACCGGCCCAATGAATTGGTCGATCTACCGGGGCATGCGGCTCATCTCCGGTCCAGGATTTGGATTGACTTAGGCGCGCTTGTCCGCTATGTTCCGCGACTGGAAGCACTGATTTCCGGTCACCTCGCACCGGGAGGAAGGATCATGATGAAACCGGTCCAGCTCCTAACCGCATTTGTTCTCGCCCTTCTTCTTTGCGCGACAGCCTCCCCATCAACCCGGATTACTATTGACAGCGATGATCAGTTTCGTTTTGCGGAGCAGGCCATGGAAACGGGGGAGTACCTTCGCGCCATAGCCGAATTCGAGCGTTTCATCCACTTCTTTCCCGACCATGAAAAAATCCCCCAAGCCCGCCTTCAGATCGGACTGTGCTACTTGAAGACAGGAGATTTTGAAGCAGCCAGAAAGGTTTTTGACGAGATTCACAGGGCTTACCCGGAGGACGCTCTCGGTGGCAAGGCGCTCCTCCTGATGGGCGAGACCTACTATCGGCAGGGCATTTTCAAAGAGGCGGAGTACTACTACCGGATCGTGGCTGAAACGTATTCCCAGCCTGAGCTGAAGCACAGCGCCCTGTATCGCCTGGGGTGGTGCCGCATGCATACCGGCAGCTGGCGCGATGCGTCCGACACCTTCGGGGCCGTCACCCCTGAAAGCTCTCTTTTCCCTGCATCCCAAGAGCTCACGGAAAAGAGCTTGCAGGGCGAAACGCTTCCCTACAAAAACCCGACGACAGCCGGGATCCTGGGCGCCGTGCTTCCCGGATTGGGACATGCTTACTGCAACCGCTACAGGGATGCTTTGGTAGCTTTTCTCATCAACGGGCTCTTCATCTGGGCCGCCGTGGAATCTTTCAACAACAATCACGACGTTCTCGGCGCCATCCTCGTTTTCGCCGAGTTAGGATGGTACAGCGGGAATATTTACAGCGCCGTGAACTCGGCCCATAAACACAACCGCAAAGTCAAGGATGATTTCCTCCGGGGACTCCCGGACTCTCTTCATCTCCATCTCCTCGCCACCGGGGAAGGCCATGTGGGTCTGGCCCTGAGCTTCCGGTTTTAGCGCAGCTTGCCCCCTGAACCTGCCGGGGGCACACAAACCTTTCCTACGGCCGACCGAACCGCCGTATGAACTTTGCCAAAGGCGGATTTCATCAAGGCGTTAGAATGCGCTCAAAAGGAACCATGATCCGATCAGCCTGGCGTTCCAGGAGCAGAAATGGGGATTCGTTTTGCGACGAAAGTGCGGGACGATCCTCCGGGTTCTTTTCACCTTTGGCAAAC
>JAWOJI010000506.1:0-3900 GCA_046481735.1 Desulfatiglandales bacterium
GATAGATTTCCTCCAATGATTCGTCGGTATTGATATCAATGAGGGTGCCGTATAGGTCGAACAGAATGCCCCTGATGGTCATGGGATCCCCTTACCTCAGCGTGTATTTGGCCTCGTCGATGAGCTGTCGGCGATAGCCGTTGTTTATCCAGGAATTGCGGGCGATGCGGAGCAAGGAAACCCCCATGTGAAACGGCACCCGCCGGGTAATGGAAGCAAAGGCGGCGCCCCGGTCAGGGAAACAGCACGAGTATTCCCACAGGAAGTGGCCGATGAACGGTTCTGCCAGCCATTTGTTGCCGGTGCACTCCATAAAGAAGTGCTTGATCTCGGCTGCCACTCGCCCCACATCGAAGACCCGGTCGTCCAGCTTCATTCTCTCCAGATCGATGCCGATCACCCAAAGGTCGTCTCCAAACAGGACGTTGGGAGGCGTCACGTCGCCGTGGACCAGCACCTGACTGTCCTCCCACATGAACTCTTTTTCCCGCCACCGGTCTTTGAGCCGATAGAGTTCTTGCGCCTCGCTGTTCGCGATATGCTGCCGTTTTTCAAGCTGACCCACCACGCGGTCGAAGTAAGCGCAGTCCCGATTGAAGTCCACCCGGTCACCGGTGGCCGTCTCGTTGTGCAAAGTGGCCAGGAAATAGGCCAGGGCCGTGAGTTTCTGGAAGAGGTTCTCCCTTCCGTCCTCCCGGATGGCCTTCATGATGAAGTCGGTAAGGGGCGTGCCGTAGCAGTATTCTTCCGCCAGGAGGAAGTTCAGGCTCCCGTTGCACCCCAGCGGGCGGGCAATGTAGTGTGGGTAACCGGCAAACCCAAGACTGCGCAGATGGTTGAGGTTGTTGAACTCGCGCTCCATCCGCCCGTGGGAGGCTTGGGCGGAGCGATCGGAGATGCCCCCGAAGAACTTGGCGATGATGCGGGCCTGACTGAACCGGTCCTCGTAGAGGTAGACTTGGTTTGATGCCAAAATTTTGAACACCCGAAAATCGGATCTCGCGCCCTTTATGCCGAGCTGGGGGAGAATATCGGCGGAGAGGTATCCGAAAAGCGGATCGGACTGGGAGAGGTGACCGAGGTAGTTCATGAAACCACGCCTCCAGCTTTCAAGAGTTCCTCATTCCCCTGTAAAGGGATACGATGAGTTTATAAGTACCCTCATCAAGAGCGTCTTCGTTCCACCCCAGATTCAACAATTTCCGGTTGACGCCTTCCACGGAAAATTCACCACTGTCATGAAGAATAATCAAAGCGTCCCGGAAGAGTTTGGGAATTTCCTGGGGCATTATGCTTTGCTGCGCAGACCTCTCCCACTGATTGTCATGAGTGTTCTCCATTTCTCCCCTCCCTGAGTCAATCCGAAAATTTCGCCTCGGAAAATCATCACCTTCCCAATTTTGCACTCCAAACCCTGATCATAAACGTTCCTTGATGATATCCAACCGTCCATTGATTCTCTGAAAACGCATCGTGAAGTTGGATGTCATCATCAAGCCTCCCTCCTATTCTGGTTAAAAAATTCGGTTTTTTTCTTCAGAATGTCTATAGGGGGATCGCTCATTTTTCCGGGAGAATTTCCCGAAAACCGGGAACAACTCCCGACAGGAGATGTCTTGACTGTCATGAAAAAAAGAGTTGCTTCTGCTGAAATTCTCAGAGCAAAACAGGGCCCTTTCGACCCGGATCTTTACCCTGCGATCACACCATAGAATTGGGGAGTTTGATGGCCCTCAAGGAGTGGCGCGACCCGCTTGCCGACTGCGCCATGCTTAGGGCTATTTTGGCATGGACTATCCTACTTCGTTGTTGTTGGAGCGCTTTTTCACGCTAAAACATGAAACTTGCTTCCGGGCGCCTTTGTGGTTTGTGCGGTGGATTTCGGGTGGGGAATAACGTGTTGCATTAGATGACAGATTATTGAATAATCCTAGAAGCCAAGAAGACAGGGGGGTGTTATCAATCCATGTTGACTCCGCCGAATGGACGACCAAAAGGGATCCTGGAGCGCATCGCTTACCGGGTGATGAAGGAACGCGGTTTTAACCCCGACTTTTCCAGGGCTGCCCTTGACGAGTTGGAAAAGATGCACCGGGTAGACTTGGGGAGGGAATCTCCCATGAAGGATCTACGCCAACTGCTCTGGGCATCGATTGACAACGATGATTCCTTGGACCTGGACCAGTTGACGGTCGCAGAGACCCTGCCGGATAAAACGGTAAAGATTCTCGTGGCCGTCGCCGACGTGGATGTGCTTGTAAGAAAAAACTCCGCCATTGATGAGCACGCCCGGCAGAACACGACTTCGGTTTACACCGCCGGCAAGACCTTTCCCATGCTTCCGGAGAAACTCTCCACGGATCTAACCTCTCTCAATTATCGTGAAGACCGCCCCGCGATTGTCGTCGAGATGGTAATCAACGATGCGGGGGAGGAGATGCACAGCTCGGATATCTATCGCGCCTTGGTCAGTAACCACGCCAAACTGGACTACAACAGCGTGGGGGCCTGGCTGGAAGGCAAAGGGTCCGTGCCGGAGATGGTGGCGGCTGTCCCAGGGCTTGCAGAGAATCTTAGCATCCAGGATCGGGTGGCGCAGCGGTTGAAAGCCCTGCGGCATCAGCACGGCGCCTTGGATCTGCAGACGCTGGAAACCCGCCCGCTCTTTGCCGATGAGGAGATCCGGGACTTGCGGCTGGATGAACGGAACCGGGCCAAAGAGATCATCGAGGACTTCATGATTGCGGCAAATGGGGTGACCGCGCGCTTTCTCCACGGGAAAGGAGTCCCTTCTCTGAGGCGCATGGTTCGTTCTCCCAAGCGATGGGGCAGGATTGTCGACATAGCTGCCCAGCGCAATTCTCAGCTTCCACCGGAGCCGGATTCCAATGCCCTCGCGAGTTTCCTGGCTGCGCAGAAGGCAGCCGACCCGCTCCGTTTTCCCGATCTTTCCCTCAGCGTCATCAAACTGCTCGGCCCCGGTGAATATGTCGTTGAATCCCCTGAAGCGGTGGTGCCCGGCCACTTCGGCCTCGCCGTCAAAGATTACACGCACTCAACGGCTCCCAACCGTCGTTTCCCGGACCTGATTACCCAGCGCATCCTGAAGGCCGCCCTGGGGGGAACACCCATCTCTTACGGCCGGGAGGAACTGGTGGGGCTGGCCCGGCACTGCACAGAAAAGGAAGATGATGCCAACAAGGTCGAGCGACTCGTTGCCAAGTCCGCTGCGGCAATGCTGCTGGCTTCAAGGATCGGAGATCAGTTCGACGCGATCTGCACGGGCGCTGCAGACAAAGGAACATGGGTGCGCATCTTTCATCCACCCATCGAAGGCCGATTGCTCTATGGGCATGAAGGCGTCGATGTGGGCAACAGGCTTAAGGTGCAGCTCATCCACACCGATGTAGAAAAAGGGTTTATTGATTTCAAGAAGGTCCGCTCAGATCCCTAAAGAAGCCCTCCGCCCTCCTCAACCATGCCCAAGAGCTGAACACGGGGGCATAGGGCTCTTCGTTTTTCATTTTTGAGAGCGACCCCATGCCAGGGGTTACTATCTCGATCCTAGTATCCGCCGTCCTCTTCTTTAAAGCACTGCCGAGCTTTGGCCGCAATCTGACGATTGGTCATGTCTGTCATTTTCCGCCTGGCGCCAGAAAATGGAGCAAGATAGAACCCCGGATGTTTTGTCATATGACTGCAAACCGGCGAGCCAGACCTCTCCTGAGTAGTAGGCAATCGCTCATTTTCCAGGGAGAACCTCCCATGGAACAGGAAAAGCTCCCGGGAACTTGCTTTGAACTACCTGTGGGGTTTCGCGATGGGGTTGCTCTGTATGATCTTGAAGAGACCCCCCCGGGAGTTGTTGCCTTGACCGGCATGACGGAAAGAGTTAGTTTG
>JAWOJI010000042.1:0-11191 GCA_046481735.1 Desulfatiglandales bacterium
GAGTGCCCGCCCATCCTGTGGCGCTCGTAACTCGTCTCCCTGTGATAATCCAGGCAGGTCTTGATCATGAAGGACTCTCCACCTCTCTCCTCCTGGCCTGCTTGATGTCGTTAAGATAGGTCTTGATGAGGGGACTCATTTCCGGAGGATGCCAGTCTGTCTTCTTTGGTTCCTCAGGCCAGACAAACGGGAGGTGCCGGGTTTCCCCGGGTTTTTTAGCTTTTGAGAGAACCTCGAGGCTCGCCAGCAGGACCTGTCTCTGGCCTTCGCGATCCCCGACCCTGCCGATGGGCCTTCCATAGGGATATTCGATGGCCGCCTGGCGCGGTATCCCTACCGCCCTGTGAAATTCATGGGTCGGAGTCAGGACGACAGTTGAAAAGCCGGCCTCTTCAAGAAATCTTGCAGCCAGTCCGACGGACCGGCAACAGAAAGGTCAGGCAGGTGTGAGAAAGACAGCCTCTACTCCTTCGTCTTTCATGTTTCCTGCCATGGGTTCGATAGCTGTTTTGAGGAAGTCATCCCCTTCCCATTGAAACCCGTAAAAGGAGTACGACGTGGGGGCCAGACGGCCGATGATTCCCTCTTCCTCGAACTCGGCCATGCGGCCCAACGGGAACATGACGTTCATATCCTCAAGAATGTAATTCGTTTTGATGTGAAGATGATGGACCTGGATGTCCTTCTCCGTGGTTCCCTTCGGTAGAAACCTATAGGTTGGATCACCCCACAGGGGTTCCCGCCTTTCCCGTTCCATGTCAAAGGGGGGATCCGATTTCAGACTGATTCCGGCACTGGTGACAATCGACATGGAAACTTCCTTCAAAGGCTTGGACAAAGGCGTCCATGGAATCGGCCCTGAAAAGCCCTCTTTCGGAATAAACGTTCGCACCCAGGCAGCAAGACCCGGTGGAAGAAAACGAAAACCGTCAACCCTTCGCTCTCCCTTTTCCATGATTCGTTCCTCCTTTGAATGTATTCTTGGACTCCCATAACCGTGGGGGAGGTCTTATGCTTGTAGGCATTTGCATGGGATTGAAATGACGAGTGTGCCTTTTTCACTTATCGAATGAGGAATCTACTGTCAATCCCAATCTCACCGGCGAGATTATCCCGCGGAACAGGATTGCGGCGGGACGCGCAAGAGTGTTATGGTTGGCAGCAAAAAATCCATGCAGTCTTATGATCCATTATCTTTTGATCCAAGGACCCTCTTACCTGGACTTGAGCTTTGAAGCCAGAGAACAAGCTCGCGAGCAGATGAGGCAACGCCTTGAAGAAAAGGGCATTCGTTTTGTCCAATACGACTGGGTCTGGGATGAGGACGATCGCTGCCTGCTCCTTGCGGGGCAATACACAAACCCGGAAGACGCCCAATACTGGATCGGTGCACTGGAGTCCATGGGTTTCACCGTTTTGATACGCAATCAGTTGCCGGGCGATGAAACACGAAATTGATGGGCATTTCCACTTTTGAAAACCCCATGAGCTTCAGGCATGGGAATCTCTCTCAAAACCGACAAACGAAGAAAGTGCTGCCTTGAAACGAGCCTCTGCTGAGTGTAGGATTCCGAGCAGACCCCAAAAACAAAGAGGAGTTTCCCCGTGGCTTACGAAACCATCGAGTATGAAGTTGCCGAAGCCGGCATCGGACTTCTTTCACTGAACCGCCCCCGGATTTACAATTCCGTCAACCGGAAGATGATGGAAGAGCTCGAGCATTTCTGGAACGAAAAAGTGTCCGACCTGGGCACCCATGTGATCCTGCTGCAGGGCAGGGGAGACAAGGGCTTCTGCGCAGGGCTGGACATGCGGGAAGCCATCAAAACCACGCCTCAAATGAACGCAGATGAATTTTACGCTTTTCAGGCCCGTCTGGCCCGCCTCACCCTGGCCATGCGCCGCGCCCCCCAGCCCATCGTGTGCGCCGTGCACGGCGCCGCCGCAGGCCTGGGATTCAGTTTTGCTCTCGCATCCGACGTAAGGGTCATCACTGAGGACGCCCGCTTTTCTGCGGCCTACATCAATATCGGGTTGGGCGGTGCGGACATGGCCTGCAGCTATTTTCTGCCCCGCCTCATCGGCGCGGGAAGGGCCTACGAGTTTATGCTCACCGGCAATTTCATGTCGGCCCGGGACGCGATGCAGCTCGGCTTGGTGAGCCGCCTCGTGAAACGGGAAGAGCTCTACGAAACCGCCCTGGAGCTGGCGAGAACCATGAATTCCAAGAACCCCATGGGCCTTCGCCTCACCAAGGAAGCCATCAACATGAACCTCGATGCCGTCGGCCTGGAGCATGCCCTCCACCTGGAAGACCGCAACCAGGCCCTCCTCGTTGCCAGGAGAATGCTCGGCCAAGGGGATAAGACGAGCCGGTATTTTTGAAGAAAGGTGCACGGCGCACGGCACACGGGGCACGGTAAAGAGAGAAGAAACCACTGAAAGGCGGAAGTCGCTATGAAATCCGCCATAGCGGATTTCATAAAAATTGATTGACAAGTCAATCAAACAATGTCATGAAATCTGCCGAGCACACATTCCTGCCCAAAATCGGTTTCAGGCACAAGCGGAGGGAAAGGGGTCTTCCTCCGCCCGATGCCAGCCTACCCCGGCGCCAATGGGCCAAAGGATGAAGAACCTTCAAGACTCAAAAAAGATCAAAGAGCAAGCCATCATCGATGCGGCCCTGAAAGTGATGAAGCAAAAAGGCTTTCACAAGGCCAGGATGGCCGACATTTCCCGGGATGCAGGCATCTCTTACGGACTGGTCTACCACTATTTCGGGACCAAGGAAGAGCTCTTTGAAACCATCCTCGAGCGATGGTGGGACAGCCTTTTCACTTTGATGGGTGAGATCGGAGCGGCTTCAAAGCACGTCCAACAGCAATTGGGACAGATCATCCTTTTTTTTCTGAACACCTACCAGGAGCACCCCGAGCTGGTGAATATCTTCATCACGGAGATCTCCAGGTCGACGGCCAACCTCAACCCAAAGCGTTTGGATCGCTTCAAGCGTTTCATCTCTCTGACGGAAAACATCATCGCCGGGGGACAGGATAAAGGCTTTCTCCGGCATGACTTCAAAGCCCGCTACCTGACCTACATTTTTCTGGGATCGCTGGAGACCTTTGTCTCGGCCATGGTCCTTGTGGATCAGAAAATCAAGGGTGACGCACAAAAGGAAAGGATCGCGCGGAGCATCCTGGAAGTGTTCTTGAACGGTGCAAAAAACCGGAAGAAGAAAGCCCGGAGTTGAACAAAGAAGCGAGGCGCCCATGGAGTTCTCTTTTACCGAAGAGCAGCTCATGTTCAAGGAACAGGTGATCCGCTTTTCCGCAAAACAGATCGTTCCCAGGTGTGCTGAGCACGATCTTTGCGGTGAGTTCGACTTTCAATCTTTCCGAAAGCTTGGCGAGTTCGGGATCCTCGGCCTTCATTTTCCCGAAGCGCTCGGGGGAAGCGATGCGGACGTGGTCACAACGGTTCTTGCCGGAGAAGCTCTGGGCGAAGCCGGCTTGGACGGGGGGCTGACCCTCGCCTACGGCGCCCACACCTTTCTGTGCGCGGACACGATCTTCACCCACGGATCGGAAGAGCAGAGAAAAAAATACATCCCCAAACTGGCTTCCGGCGAGTGGATCGGCTGCATGGGGCTCACCGAGCCCGGCGCCGGTTCCGATGTCGCTTCGATCGCCACGCGAGCGGAAAGAAAGGGTGACCGCTACGTGCTGAACGGCAATAAGATGTTCATCACCAACGGTCCCGTTGCCGACGTCGCCGTGATTTACGCCAAGACCGGCAAAGACCTGAGACACGCAGGCGTTTCCGCCTTTATTGTCGAGAAGGGGACCCCGGGATTTTCATCGGGCAAAAACCTGATCAAGATGGGCGTCAGAACCTCTCACACATCGGAACTCATCTTCGAAGATTGCGAGATTCCGGTTGAAAACCTTATCGGCCTGGAAGGTGCAGGGTTTCTCATGGCCATGCAAACCGTGGAATGGGACAGGAGCGCTCTCCTTGCCCCCTTTATCGGCGGTATGACGTACGTGTTGGAAAAATGTCTCAAGTATGCCGCTGAGCGCTACCAGTTCGGCCGGCCCATCGGCCGGTTCCAGGCCATGAAGCACAAGCTCGCAGATATCAAGCTCTTCATCGAGGCGGCAAGGTCCCTCTGCTACCGGATTGCCTGGTGCAAAGATCAGGGCAGACCCCTGAACCACCTGGAGGCGGCGGTGGCCAAGCTCTTCGTAGGCGACTGGAGCCTCGGGCCGGCCAACGATGCCGTGGTACTTCACGGCGGCTACGGCTATTGCCACGAATACGAAGTGGAACGGTACTTCAGAGACAGCAGGCTCGCCCCTATCGGCGGGGGCACCTCTGAAATACAAAAAAAAATCATTTCAAAACTTCTATGAACTTCGATTTTCCGGAAAACCAAGAAACCTTTCGCAGCAAGCTCAGGAATCTCTTGGAGCCTCCTGGAGAGCCTTGTACGGTGCGACCGCAAGACAAGGCCCCGGAGCGGGTGAGAACCCTGCTTCCGGCCTTGGCCGATGCGGGCTACCTCTCCATCGGTCTCGAAGACGGGAAAAACAGTGCGGACCTGCTGGCCGCCCGGGAGGTCCTGGCCGCCCTCTCTCCTTCCCTGTTCCTTGCCGTGGAGGCAAGCGCCAGGGTTTTCGGCCGTCTTCTTGCCGTTTACGGCACCGCTGATCAGAAAAATGAATTGCTCCCTGCCCTGAAAGGTGGGCGCCTTACAGGAGCGATGGGCCTGACCGAAGCAGGGATGAGTCTGAAGGACAACCCTTTTCAAACCAAGGGCGCCAAAGACGCAGAAGGTTTCAGGGTGACCGGAACCAAGGGTTATGTGGTGAACGGCCCGGTGGCGGATTGGATGGCTGTTGCCGGGCAATGGGACAACGGGACGGCGTTCTTTCTCATTCCCAATCCCTCTGAAGGGCTTTTCTGCGAAGAAAGGCTCTCCACGCTCGGTTACGAAGAGGTGGCCGTTTCACCCGTCACGCTCCACAACTGCTTTGTGCCCGAGCGGTCCGTCATCGGCCCTTTCCCCGACGATGAGGTGCTCCTGCGCGTGCGCTCCTGGGAGGATGAGATTCTCTCGGCCGCAAGCCTGGGCCTGATGCAGGGCGCCCTTGACGAAGCATCCTGTTTTGCAAAAGAACACAGGAGCGGCGGCAAACCCATCATCGCCTACCAGGAAGTGGCCTTCAAGCTTGCCGAGATGCTCACCCTCCTTCAGACCGCTCGTCTGCTCGCCTACCGGGCCGCATGGATGGCGGAAAGCGGGCACAAAGAGGCAGCTGTCCTTGCCCATTGTGCCAAGGTTTTCTGCACCGAGGCGGCGGAGAGAGTGACCAGCAGCGCCCTCCAGATCCTCGGCCAGCAGGGATGGGTTCTGGGCAATTCGGCCGAGAAGGGGTACCGCGACGCCAAGTACCTTCAAATTGCAGGGACCTCCTCGGAGATCTCACGCATGAAAATCGGTGATCTGCTTCTGGAAGGACGATGAAATGCAGGTGATTGAGACCAAGATAGATACCTCCAGCCCCCAGTATCTTGAGAACTACGAGGCCATGAAAATCCGGGTGGCGGATCTTGAAAAAGAAATGGACAGGGCCCTGAACGACCGTTCGGACAAAGCCAGAGCCAGGCTTGCCGAGCAGAACAAGTGGCCTGTTCGGAAGCGTCTCGAGCTTCTCCTCGACCGCAATACCCCCTTTCTGGAGATTGCGCCCCTCGCGGCCAGAGGCATGTATGACGGCAGGGTCCACGGCGCCGGCATTGTCAGCGGAATCGGCGTGGTTGAAGGAAAGGAGGTCATCGTCCATGCCAACGACGCCATGATCAAGGGCGGGACCATCTATCCCATGGGCGTCAAGAAAGGCTTGAGGACCCAGGCCATTGCATTGGAAAACCGTCTTCCCCTCATCTATCTCGTGGATTCCGGAGGCGCCTATCTGCCCCTTCAGTCCGAGATCTTCCCTGATGCAGACGACGGGGGTCGCATTTTCTACAACCAGGCGGTCCTTTCAAAAAAGGGGGTTCCCCAGATCTGCGGCGTCATGGGCCTTTGCACCGCAGGCGCCGCCTACATCCCTGCCATGAGCGACGAGGTCGTTCACGTGAAAGGCACGGGAGCGATCTTTCTCGGCGGGCCTCCTCTGGTGCGGGCGGCTACGGGGGAGGAGGTGACGGCCGATGAGCTTGGAGGAGCCGGTGTCCATTGCAGGCTCTCCGGCGTCTCCGATTACCTGGCTGAAGACGACGGCCATTGCATCGAGCTGATTCGCCGGATCGTGAAGAACCTGCCCCCTGCGAAAAAGGCGGATGTCGGCATGCGTGAGCCCAAGCCTCCGCTCTACGACCCAAGAGAGATTTACGGCATCGTGCCCACAAGCCTCAGCCTGCCTTACGACGTGCGTGAAGTCATTGCAAGGATGGTGGACGGAAGCGAGTTTCTCGAGTTCAAAGCCCTTTACGGCCCTACTCTCGTTTGCGGCTGGGCTCACATCCACGGTTACCCCGTGGGCATCCTGGGCAACAACGGGGTTCTTTTCTCGGACAGCTCCCTCAAGGCGACCCAGTTCATTCAGCTTTGCGACAAGCGGGGGATTCCCCTTGTCTTTCTTCAGAACATCAACGGATACATCATCGGCAAAGAGTATGAACGGGGAGGCATCACCAAGGACGGCCACAAAATGGTCAATGCCGTGGCCACGGCCACGGTCCCCAAGTTCACCGTGATCATCGGCGCCTCCTTCGGCGCCGGCAATTACGGCATGTGCGGCAGGGCCTATGGTCCCCGCTTCCTGTGGATGTGGCCCAACGCACAGATCGGCGTTATGGGAGGAGAGCAGGCGGCCCATGTCATGATCACCGTGAAGAACGACCAACTGGCCCGGGAAGGCAATCCTCCCCTTCCCGAGGAGCTGGTGCGCCAGATCAAGGAACCGATTGTGGCTGCCGCGGAGAAGGAAGGAAACGCCTACTACTCCACGGCCAACATGTGGGACGACGGCATCCTCGACCCTGCCAAGACGCGGGATGTGCTCGGCCTGGCCATATCGGCCGCCCTGAACGCGCCTCTGCGAAGCGATGCTTACGGCTACGGGATATTCAGGATGTAGGTTTCACCACAGAAGCAGTAGAGAACACAGAGAAAAATTTGATTGAAGAGGTTCTTTTCGTCTATCGGTACCTGTCCTGCCATAGCCCTGAGCTTGTCGAATGGGCGACGGCGGATCTCCCAAGAGACGAAAAAATGTATGACCCCTCTGTGTCCTCTGCTCGCCCCGCCATAGCCCTGAGTTTAGATGGGCGACGGCGGGTGCCTCTGTGGTGAAGAACGGCGGAGCGAAGATGTTCAGCAAAGCATTGATTGCCAATAGGGGCGAAATCGCCCTCAGAATCATCCGGACCTGCCAGGAGATGGGGATTGTCGCGGTCGCCGTCTACTCCCAGGCGGACGAAGCCGCCCTTCACGTCCTGGAAGCGGACGAGAGCGTATTTCTCGGAGACTCCGAACCCTCCGAAAGTTACCTCAACATCGAAAAGCTGGTGGCCGGTGCAAAAAACACCGGCGCCGAGGCCGTCCACCCCGGCTACGGGTTCCTTGCCGAGAATCCGGATTTTGCCGAAGCCTGTGAAGCCTCAGGCCTCACCTTTGTCGGCCCTCCTTCCAAGGTCATCCGGGATCTGGGAAGCAAGACCGTGGCCCGCAGGATCATGACCGCCGCCGGGGTCCCCGTCATCCCCGGCATGCTCGATGCCGCGATGGATATCGATTTTCTCTTCAAGGAAGCCGACCGAATCGGGTACCCGGTTCTGGTCAAGGCTGTGGCCGGCGGCGGCGGCAAGGGCATGCGCATCGTATCGAGGCGTGACGAGTTTCAGGAAGCCTGCCTTTCGGCCATGGGCGAAGCGGAAAAGGCTTTCGGGAACGGGGCCCTTTACCTCGAAAAAAAGCTGGAATCCCCCCGCCACGTGGAGTTTCAGATCCTGGCCGATCAACAGGGCCACGTCGTGCATCTCTATGAAAGGGAGTGTTCGATCCAGCGGCGACACCAGAAGATCATCGAGGAAACCCCTTCCCCGGCCTTGAATTCCTCCCTGCGCGAAGCCATGGGCAGGGCCGCCGTCTCAGCGGCCAAAGCATCGGGATATGTCAATGCGGGAACCGTCGAATTCCTGCTGGACCCTTCAGGTTCTTTCTACTTCCTCGAAGTGAACACCCGCCTCCAGGTGGAGCACCCGATAACGGAAATGACGACCGGTCTGGATCTTGTAAGACTGCAGATGGAAATCGCGGCGGGCAGCCCCCTACCCTTCAAACAGGAAGAGGTCTTGCCGAGGGGACATGCCATAGAATGCCGCATCTACGCGGAAGACCCCGAGAACAATTTCTTCCCTTCGCCGGGAGTGGTTTTGCTCCACCGCGAGCCTGCGGGGCCCGGCATCAGGAATGATTGCGGCATTTACCAGGGATTCAGAATCCCCGTGGAATATGATCCGATCATCAGCAAGCTGGTGGCGGCGGCAGGCCGAAGGGAGGAGGCGATCAGGCGCATGATCCGGGCTCTTGAACGCTATGCCGTTGCGGGTGTTCGCACAACCATTCCCTTCCTGATCGACGTGCTCAAATCGCAGGAGTTCGGCCAGGGCAGAACTCACACCGACTTTATCGAGCGCCATGTCGGAAAGTGGACTCAGAAAAGGGAGAACGCCGATCTTGCGCGAATGCTTTATGTGATCGACGAGTTGTCTTTTCCAAAAAGCACTGCGGCCGGGATGAAACTTGCCGGGATACCCACGCCGTGGCAAACCCTTGGCGGGTGGAGCCTATGAAATACCGTCTCAAGGTGGGCGAAGATATCCCTGATCTTTATGTCTTCAAAACGGAGGATCCGACCGCTCTGCGCTTCACGGCAGGCGATCAAGAATACGACGTATCCTTCAAGGTGCTTGGCGAAAACCACTATCGGCTCACGGTGGACGGAAAAAGCACGGAAGCCTTTGTCGTCCGTGGAGATCAGGGAAAGCACGTGATCGTCAAAGGCTCCTCCTTCTTTGTCCAGGATGCTGATGAACTTCCGCAGCGCCGTGGAAAACCGGGCGGAGGGGAAGAGGCGCCCGGGGAGGTGACGCCGCCGATGCCGGCCGTCGTGGTCAGGATCATGGTGAAAGAAGGCGACCGGGTCAAGAAGGGCCGGGGTCTCGTGGTGGTGACCGCCATGAAAATGGAAACCACCCTGGCCGCCCCAAGGGACGGCCTGGTCCGGAAAATCAACACATCCGTCCATGCCAAGGTGGCGCCGGGAGACATCCTGGTGGAAATCGAGGAGGAGGCCGGAAACCATGAGTGAAGATCTTCTTTGCGAGACCCGGGGGCCCATCGCCTTCCTGACCATCAACCGCGAGTCCAGAAGAAACGCCATCAGTCAGGAAATGATCACCGCGTTCCTGACCCATCTGGACCGGCTGGACCGAGATCCCGAAGTGCGGGCGGTCTGCATCACCGGCGCCGGGGACAAGGCCTTTTGCTCGGGTGCGGATCTGGCGGTCACCCTGTCCGGCGGGCAGGAAGACCGGCCGGCCGGACCCAGGAATTATGCGGCCCTTCTCAAGAAAATGGCGGCCTTTGGAAAGCCCCTGGTTGCAAGGGTGAACGGATCATGCCTCGCCGGCGGCCTTGGATTGATGCTCTCCTGCGACATCGTGATCGCCCGGGACGACGCCTCATTCTTTGCCCCTGAAGTCAACGTGGGCATCTTTCCCATGATGGTCGGGGCTCTGCTCTACCGGCATGTGGGTCGAAAAAAAGCCATGGACATGGTTCTCACCGCCAGGAGAATAGGCGCTCCCGAGGCGGAACGACTCGGCCTAATTACCCTGGCCGTGGAACCCGAACGGCTCGATCAGGAGGTGAACGAGACGCTCCAAATCCTGGCATCCAAGAGCCCAATCGGCATGCGGATCGGCAAAGAAGCTTTCCGGGCCATGAGCGATATGCCTTTTGACGAGGCCGTGGATTATCTCTGCGAAGCCCTGGGCCGGATCATCTCCACCGAGGACGCTCAAGAGGGCATGAAAGCCTTCCTGGAAAAACGAGAACCTTTATTCAAAGGAAAGTGATGATGAGCTCATTCTGGATTACGGAAAACCACGACTATGAACGGCCTTGCATGATCACCTGCGCCCTTTCCGGGGTTGTGGCCAACAGGAATCAATGCCCCGGCATCCCTTACACGCCCGGGGAGTATGCCGCTGAAGCAAAGCGCGCCTGGGAAGCAGGGGCCGCCGTGGTGCACATCCACGCCCGCAAGCCGGACGGCGCTCCCAGCCATGATGTGGAGGACTACCGCAATATTTACGATGCCGTCACAAGCGGCTGCCCTGTCATCATCAATTTCTCCACCGGCGCCGTGGGCATCCCGGTGGAAAGGAAAATCGCGCCGGTCCGGGAAATCAAACCGGCCATTGCCGCTTTGAACATGGGCTCCATGAACTACGCCAAGTATCATGAAAAAAAGAAGTCCTTTGTCTTTGACCTTGTTTTCGCCAACCCCTTTGCCGAGATCGTCCCCCTGGTCAAGGCCATGAAAGAGGCCGGCGTCAAACCCGAAATGGAGTGTTTTGATTCCGGCCACATCGGAAACTGTTTTCCCCTGATTGACATGGGTCTTCTGGAGCCGCCCTACCAGTTCAGCCTGATCATGGGCGTGCTGGGCGGCATGCCGCCCACGGCCGACAACCTGGCCCATCAGGTTCGGCTCCTTCCACCGCAAAGCGACTGGGAAGTCATCGGTATCAGCCATGACCAGTGGCGCATGGTGGCAACAGCCATTGCCCTGGGAGGAAACGTGCGGGTGGGATTTGAGGACAATTTCTATGTTTCATCCGGCCTCATGGCCAAGTCCAACGGGGAGCTCGTGGAAAAGGCCGCCAGGATGATCCGCGACCAGGGCCGGGAGGTGGCCACCGTCGAGGAGTGCCGCATGCGACTCGGCTTGAAGCATCAATAGCTCTCACTGAGCCCACCACCTTTGGTGCAAGACTGCAATAGCTTCTACGGAGCCGCGTTGAAAAAAGCTGCTCCAAGAACTTCCCCTCCCTCGGTGGACTGGAGGGGATAGGGGAGGGGGAGCAATATCGGCTGATCAGGAGTGAG
>JAWOJI010000027.1:0-3985 GCA_046481735.1 Desulfatiglandales bacterium
GCAGAGAAGTGGGCGGATCGGTTCCGGTGGTCATGCTGACCCACGAAGCCAAGGAAAGCAGTGTGCGAAAAGCGCTGGCGCAAATGGAACGACTCGACGTGCTCACCGACAAAACCATGACCGTCAGGGTGGAAGGCCCCAGCAGGGAGTAGGCCGTAAGCAGTAAGCAGTGAGCAGGGTTCAGGCGTTCAGCGTTCAGCGTTCAGGAACTGAGGGCCCTATTCCTGCCATGTTGAGCTCTCCAGGCTCGCAATGGGATTTTGTGATGGAGAATGCGTTTTCATTAGAACCGGAGTCGGGATATCGGGGTTCTTTCTTCCTGAACCCTGAACACCGAACACCTTCATAGGCACTTCCTCATGACCAGGACAAAGCACATCGTTCTCATCGGTGACGGCATGGCCGACTATCCCCTGGATCAACTGGGCGGGAAAACCCCCCTGGAGGCGGCCGACACGCCGCACATGGACCGAGTTGCCGCATGCCGGATCGGGCTTGCCAGGACTATTCCGCCGGGCATGGAGCCTGGGAGCGACGTGGCGAACCTCTCCCTTCTCGGCTATGATCCCAGGGCTTATCGCACCCGCCGCGCTCCCTTTGAAGCAGCCAGCATGGGTGTTGAACTGGCTTCCGACGACGTCGCCTTCCGCATGAACCTGGTCACCCTGGAGCATCGATCCGACCATGAGATCCTAATGGTCAGCCACAGTTCCGGGGACATCCCGGCGCAAGAGGCGGGCCACATCCTTCAGCATCTGAAGGATCGTCTCAAATACCCCGGAATCCGTTTACACCGCGGCGTGGGCTACCGTCACCTCCTGGTCTGGGAAAAGGGGCCCGAGGAGGTCCTGACGATCCCCCCTCACGATGTCCTGGGCCAAAACATGGCTCCCTACTTGAACGATTCATCTCGGAACCCGGTTTCTACATTGATCCGCCTCTCCTGGCCCATTCTTTCGGATCATCCCGTCAACCGGAGCCGGAGAAAGAACGGCTCCAGGGAGGCCAACTCCATCTGGCTCTGGGGACAGGGCAAGGCGCCCAGGCTTCCCCGGTTTATCGAAAAATACGGTTTCACAGGGAAGGTGATTTCCGCAGTGGACCTCATCAGGGGAATTGGAATTTACGCAGGTTTCGAGCCCATCTACGTGGAGGGGGCAACAGGGTACCTGGACACCAATTACCAGGGAAAAGCAGAGGCCGCGATTCGCAGCCTCAAGGAGGCGGACTTTGTTTTCGTCCACGTGGAAGCCCCTGACGAGGCGGGACACGCAGGGGACTGGGAGGAAAAAATTGAAGCCATCCGGCGGTTTGACCAAAAGGTCGTAGGCACGGTGCTTGAAGGCCTGAAGCAGTTCGAAGACTACCGCATCATGGTCGCAAGCGACCATTTGACGCCCATCGTGAAGAGGACCCACACATCAGACCCGACCCCTTTTGCCTGGGCCGCAAAGCAGGAGCTCGATAACACCCATCAGGGCCCCCCCTTCACCGAAGCTTTTGCCGGCAAAAGCGGGTTGCTCGTTGATCGGGGCCATGAACTCATGGATCATTTTGTTTTCGATGCGATAGATGGACGCCGGTCTTGACAAAGCGCCGCCTTTTCAATATGTTGCCTTTCACAAGTGGCTTGTGGCAGGTGGGAGTGGGCAAATGCCTGTTCCTGGTCGCCCCTCACCCGGCGTTTGACCAACCGCAACAGGCAACATGCAACAACCACAGAAACCAAAGGAGATGACAACATGAACATTTTGTTTTTCGGCCCCAACGGAAGCGGAAAAGGGACACAGGGTGCAATCGTCAAAGAGAAATTTAACATCCCCCACATTGAAACGGGGGTGATTTTCAGGGACAACATCTCGCGAGGCACCACCCTTGGCAAGGAAGCCAAGGGATACATCGATCGCGGCGAGCTCGTTCCAGACAGCATTACGATTCCCATGATCCTGGACCGTATCAAGGAGGACGACTCCAAAACGGGATGGCTCCTGGACGGGTTCCCCAGGAACCTCAACCAGGCCGAGGCACTGGACAAGGCACTGAAGCAGGAAAGAATCGACCTGGACATTGTGATTGAAATCGTTCTGGACAGGCAGATCGCCAAGAACCGCATCATGGGCAGGCGACTCTGCGTAAACGACAACAACCACCCCAACAACATTTACATCGACGCGATCAAGCCGAATGGGGATAAGTGCCGGGTTTGCGGGGGAGCGCTCAAGACCCGTTCGGACGACCAGGACGAGGGGGCGATCGACAAACGGCACAACATCTATTACGACGACAAGACAGGAACTGTGGCCGCCATCAACTACTTCAAGAACCTCTCCACCCGGAACGGGGGCGTCCCGAAAATCATCGAGCTGGACGGGAGACCGGGAGTCAAAGAGGTCGCCGCCGATCTTCAGGGCAAGCTTGCATGAGATGGACCATGCGTCCTGGATAAGAGACCGGTTTGAATCCTACGGCAGGTCTCACGGCTTCCTGTTCACTCCTGCCCAAGAAATTCAAGCCAGAATCTTCAGGGTTCGGGCCGGTATGGGCAGGGAAGGGATCGAGGCCCTGCTCGTGACACAGAAAATGGACCTTTTCTACCTCACCGGGACTTCCCAGGACGCTCTTCTTTTCTTGCCCCTGGAAGGGGAGCCCCTGGTGCTGGTGAAAAGGGAACTGGAGCGCGCCAAAGTCGAATCCCCCCTGCCGATGATCCGAGACCTGCCTTCTCTCCGCCGCCTTCCTGCATGCATTCGGGAGCACTCCGGCAAGGTTCCGGAAACCATGGGGCTTGAAATGGACATCCTCCCGATTAAGGATTACTTCCGCTACACCTCCCTTTTTCCGGAAGTCCGATTCGTGGATGCGTCGGAAATGATCAGGCGCGTGCGCGCCGTGAAGTCCCCCTTTGAAATCGGGCTCATGCAAAAGGCAGGGGAAATCGGGAAAGAGGTGTATCACCGGGCAAAAACATTCCTCAAGGAGGGGATGACCGAAATTGAATTCGGGGGCCTCCTCGAGTCAGCGGCCAAGTCCCTCGGGCACGAAGGATTGCTTCGGGTGCGTTCCTACAACTACGAAGCCTACACCTGGCACGTGCTCAGCGGCGTTACCGGCGGCATTGTGAGTCAGTCCGATTCACCCATGGGCGGATTAGGACTTTCCCCGGCCTTTCCTGTCGGCGCAAGTGCAAAGGCCATGAGAGCCCATGAGCCTATCCTTGTGGATTTCGGAATCTGTTACCACGGCTACCAGGCGGACGAGACCCGCATGTTTTCCATAGGCGCGATGCCGAAGAAATTCACGGAAGCCTACAAAGCCTGCAAGGAAATCCACGACGCCGTGCTCGCTGAAGCTCGCCCCGAAGCCGATTGTGAGCAGATCTTCATGAACACCCTCAATCTTGCGGAAAAACTTGGGTACAAAGACAGCTATCTCGGCCCGCCCGGTCTTCAAACCCGTTTCATCGCCCACGGCATCGGGCTGGAACTGAACGAATACCCTTTCCTGGCCCGGGGCCAGAGTTATCCTCTGGAAGAGGGAATGACCTTTGCCGTGGAACCGAAGATCGTCTTCCCGGGAGAGGGTTCGGTAGGCCTTGAAAACACGGTGGTAGTCACCAGGAACGGGTGTGAAATCCTCACACCCCTGGAGCAAGACATCTTCGAAGTGTGATTTTCAGCAACACTTTTTGAAGTGAGCCACTGCCGGCCCGGGTGTGTTCTCTCTGTTGTTCCCTGCTCACTGCTTGTTCCCCGCTGAACACCGTCTTACCTGCCGTCTTGACATTGCCGATCGAGCCGTTTACTCTGCCTATGCATTCAGGACAGGGTTGAACCATGTGGATTATCATTATCGTGTTCTTGTTCGCAGCAGTGGTCGCTTACGTGATCTTCAGCAAGAAAAAGCCGGTTTCGCCGCCCCGCGACACGTACGTTTGTGATGTCTGCAATGAAAGGGAGTGCATCTGCCGCAAGCAGGAGGAACGGCC
>JAWOJI010000044.1:0-10079 GCA_046481735.1 Desulfatiglandales bacterium
GTCGTCGGTATCGGTATCGCCACCTCCCCGGCGCGGGCCGGCAGCGAAAAAACGGCTGAAAAACCAATCAGCTACGGTAAAACGCGGCGAGTAAAGCAAAAAATGGCGCTTTTTCAAAGGAAAAGTGTCCCTGCCGTTTCATCATTTTTGTCGCGCTTCGAAGCCTGAAAATCAACGTTCCAGAGTCGCAACAATAGGAAAAATATTGATTGACAAAAATTCCACCAGATAATATGAAATAAATCTTTTTGACTCTTTTACTGGCATATAAAGGCTCTCCTATGGCGGCTGAAAAAAAGGCAAAAGGCAAAATTGAAATCGATCGGGAACGGTGCAAAGGCTGTTTGCTTTGCATGGAGGTGTGTCCGAGCCATAGAATCCTGGTGGACGACGCCCTGAACAAAAAGGGTTACGCCCCAGCCCGTTTCAAGGAGAAGGTTGAGGAAGACGAAAAGGGCTGCACCGGATGCGCCCAGTGCGCGACCGTGTGCCCCGAAGTGGCCATCGAGGTGTATCGTGCCAAGTGAGAAAATGTTAATGCGTGGGTCCCATATCGTGGGCGAGGCGGCGGTTCGCGCCGGCTGCCGTTTTTATGCGGGGTATCCCATCACCCCCCAAAACGAATTGCCCGAATACCTTTCCGCGCGGATGCCGGATGTGGGCGGCACCTTCATTCAAGGGGAAAGCGAGATCGCCTCCATCAACATGGTCCTGGGCGCAGCCTCCGCCGGAATGCGGGCCATGACCTCCTCCTCCTCGCCGGGCATCGCCTTGAAACAGGAGGGGATTTCCTATATGGCGGGCCAGGAGCTCCCGGGCGTGATCGTCAACATGATGCGGGGCGGTCCGGGTCTCGGCAATATCGCACCCTCCGGCGCCGACTATTTCCAGGCCACCCGCGGCGGCGGGAACGGAGACTATCGCACCCCGGTGCTGGCGCCTGCAGGCTGCCAGGAGCTGGCGGACATGACCTTCGTCGCCTTTGATATGGCGGACAAGTACAGGACGCCCGTGATGATTCTCGGTGACGGTCTGATGGGCCAGGTCATGGAGCCGGTCGTTTTTCCGGATCCTGTGGACGTGGAAACCCTCCCGAAAAAGCCATGGGCCCTCACAGGATGCAGGGGAAGGGAACCGAGGGCGCTCTTTTCCATGCTCCTGAACGTAAACGTGCTCTACCGCCACAATCTTCACCTACAGGAGAAGTACGATGAGATTACCGCGAAGGAGCAGCGGTGGGAAACCACGGAGACGGACGGCGCCGACCTGCTCGTGGTCGCCTACGGTTCGCCCGCCAGAATCGCGGAGAGCGCCATCGAGGAGCTTCGGGCCGAAGGAATCTCCGCGGGTCTCTTCCGGCCCATTACGCTTTGGCCCTACCCCATGATCCCCCTTCGCGACCTGGCCGCCGGGATCGGCAAAGTGGCGGTCTTCGAGTTCTCCATGGGGCAGATGCTTGAAGACGTCATTCTCGCCGTTGGAGACCGGGCCGAGATTTACTTTCACGGGCTGCCCGGCGGCATCGTCCCCACTCCCACAGATGTGGCCCGATTCCTTCGCTCCGCTCTCAAGGGCGACGGCGAGGTGGGCCGGAGGATAGAAACATGAGCGCTGAAGCGGCTTACAAAAAGGTGTTTGGCAGGCCCGAATCTCTGAAGGACAATTACACCCACTACTGCCCGGGGTGCGGTCACTCCGTAGCCCACAGGCTTGTGGCCGAGTGCCTGGACGAGATGGGGCTGAGAGAGGACACGATCGGGGTGCCCCCGGTTGGGTGTGCGGTGCTCGCCTACAATTACTTCAACTTTGACATGGTGGAAGCTCCACACGGTCGCGCCCTGGCCGTAGCCACGGGGATCAAGCGAGCCAGACCGGAGAAGTTCGTGCTGACCTATCAGGGCGACGGGGACCTGGCCGCCATCGGGACCGCCGAAACCATTCATGCCGCGAACCGGGGTGAAGAGATCAGCACCATCTTCATCAACAACGCCATTTACGGCATGACGGGCGGGCAGATGGCGCCCACCACGATCCTGGGCCAGGAAGCCACCACCGCGCCGGGAGGCCGGGACTCCAAGCTCCACGGCCGGCCGATCGACATTTCCCTCATGATCTCCCACTGCGACGGGGTCGTCTACCTGGAGCGCTGTTCTCTGGCTTCCCTCAAACACATTCGCCAGGCCAAAAAGGCCGTCAAGAAGTGCTTTCAGGTTCAAGTGGACCGCCTTGGGTTTGCCATGGTGGAACTTCTCTCCCCCTGCCCCACCAACTGGAAGCTTTCGCCCAAGGACTCCTGGGCCTGGGTGAACGAGGTGATGGTCAAGACCTACCCCCTGGGAGTGATCAAGGACACGACCGGGTACGAGGAAAAGAAATGATCAAGCGCACGATTTTTGCGGGGTTCGGCGGACAGGGCGTCCTGCTCATGGGATATGTGTTGAGCCACGGGGCCATGCACAAGGGGCTCAATGTCACCTATTTCCCATCTTACGGGGCTGAAATGCGCGGCGGAACCGCAAACTGCACCGTCACCCTGTCGGACAGGAAAATTGCCTCCCCTGTGGCTTCCAACCCGGATATCCTCGTGGCCATGAACTACCCTTCTCTGGAGAAATTCGAGTCCACAGTTGCGGAGAACGGGCTGATTTTTCTAAACTCCTCCCTCATCAAAGAGGCCCCTTCCCGATCGGATGTGCAAGCGCTCCGGGTGCCCACCCTGGAGCTCGCCAGGGAGGCAGGGTCGGATCGGGCCGTCAACATGGTCATGATCGGCGCCGTTTGCGCCAGGAGCGGGCTTCTCGAAATCGAGGACGCGGTCAAGGGCATGGAAGCGGCCCTCAGGGGAAAGGAAAAATTCTTTCCCCTCAACCGCAAGGGAATCGAGCGGGGGTTTGCGTTCATCTCCGAACAAAGATAATCCGAAATCCCAATGTCAAAACCCGAATGAACCGCTTCTGCACTTCTGAAACCTCTCCACTTCCTTTTTCAGCCAACCCGGCCAGTAGGCCTCGTCTATCGGGTAGCCCGCATCGAGGGCTTGAAAAGAACCCGGCCCCGTGACCTCGGCAATCTTTTCGCGGCTGTTGTACTTCACCTCGTCCACGCCGATGAGCCAGGCCACCGCTCTGTTGATCTCCGTCTCAGTCTTGTCGTAGGGGTTGCCGCCCTGAAAGGCCCTTTGAACCGCCAGTTCCGTGAGGCACTCCCTGCCCCTGTGCCACTCCTTGAAGGAAGGGAAGAACATGGGCCCGTAAGAAACCCAGAATTCGATGAACCGTGCTCCGGCGTTGCGGACGACCCACACCGATCCCCCCTCGCTGACGGTTCCCCGCACGATGCTGTCATCCCCCATGGCCACGTTTTTCCCCTGCAGCAGCGAATCGATGCCTCCGAACTTGAGCCCCACCTCCTGGGACCGGGTCCGGCGTACGCCTTCCTGAAAGGTGCGCACCGCCTGGGGCAACTTGATCAAGGCAGGAAGAAGGGCTTTGCCCAGTCCTTCTGCGATTCCCACGGTGACTCCCCACCCGGATTCGGGATTGGGAATCACGATGTCCGCCTTCGACTCCTTGTAGTGATCCACCAACTGGCGGCCGAGCTCTCTCCTGATCTGGAAAATCTCTTTGCCTCTGAAAAGGGAACCCACGTTCCCGAAGTAGACGCCCTGGAAGATGTCCGGCAGCATGGTTTCCACGCGAAGCCTCTTTGTCTCCACGCCGTTGGATGAGCACAAGGTCATTTCGGCGCCCTCATAGTCCCTCTCCGTGGCGCCGTGGAGTCTTCGGTGGGAGCAGGATTCCGAGCTGACCACAAAGGCGCCGTCGATCCGGGCGAAGCAAAAGGGCTCGAAGGCGCGGTCGTCATTGAGGGTCGCCAGGTACCCTTCCTTCCCGTCATGCACCAGGGCCGCCAGGGCGAAGGTGGCTCGGCCGTGAAGCTTGTCCACCAGTTTTCTTCCCGCTTCGAAACCGATCCCTTCCTCGGTCATGTACTTGTGAAGAAGAGCGCCCACGACCTCGGTCTTGTTTTCCGTGTCCAGGGAGTAGTCCTTTTCAAGCTCCGAAACGAGGTCCGCCTCCGAGAGGAGGTATCCGTCCATGGTCAGAACGATCTTGAGCCGGGTGTTCTTTCTGGGATGAATCTCGATGGGTTCCGTGTTGATTTTCTCCGGGATCTTCCTCTTGGTGTACCCGATGTTGCCGATGGCGCCGAAGGGTTCCAGGTCCTGGAAAACCTTCACGAGATTGTAGTCGATGATGTCCGCGATCCGGCCCAGTCCCTTGTGGATGTAAATGTCCTTGCCGTTCACCACGGCGATGCCCGTGCTGGCCTTGCCCCGATGCTGGCACGCTCCGGTTGCGAGAAAAGCCTTGTTGACCAGTTCCCGGTCGCCTGTGCTGTAGATCCCAACTATTCCATCCATCTCTAAGCTCCCTATGGTCGTTATCGAAAGTGACGGCTCTACGAAGCCGTCACGTTTGCCCCTCTTAGCATGGGGGTCTCTCTGAAAACGGAAAAACGAAGGCGCCACACCACCGTGCTCCGCTTCAGGCAATCGGTGAGGCGGGCGCAAATCCTCCCTATGCGGCGCAGGAGACCTGGGCCCGGCGTCTTGGGGAAGGGGAACGCTGCCTTTTGAAGAAATCCAATAAGGCCCTGACATACTCCTCGGGACGCTCCTCGTAGGTGTTGTGGCCGCAATCCGGGAGCACCATGAGCTCTCCGAAGAGAAGATGCCTGTAAAAGGCGACGCCCTGCTCCACCTCGAAAATAAAGCTTCTGTCCGGGTACAGGACAAGGGCCGGGCAGGTAACGGCCCTCAGCGTGCTGCGAAGATCAAAGAAGTCCTTCCCGTACGCCCCTCCAAAAAGCCGGAACTGGTCGAATAGGGTTTCCGCCCGAGCACCGTGCCAGCCGATGAACTTCTCCTTCTGTTCCGGGTGAAGGTCTGCAAAGGTCTTTGTGAATTTGAGGGCATTCAATTCCGTCATGGGCACAGTGCTGAAACACTGGGTGCTCGACGTGATGAGGCTTCTGATCTGCTCCGGGTGTTGCGCCGCATAATCCACCGCAACCACCCCACCCTCGCACTGCCCGACAAGATGACACGGTCCGATGCCGAGCTCTCTTTTCAGCGCCGCCAGTTCCTGCACGCTCTCGGACCGGAACCTGTCGCTCACATAAAACTCCAGGAAGTTCCTTCCTCCTTCGGACCTGCCGTATCCCCTCCGATCGTAGAGGACGACTCGATAGCCTGCCTCGACAAGGGCGGGATAAATCTCTTTCCAGATCAGGGTGCAGCCGAAACCGTGATGGAGCAGGATAATGGTCTCGCCTTGTCCGTGGATTTCATAGTAAACTTTCCGGTCGCCTAAGGTTGCGTTGCCCATAGAGCTCTCCGCTTTCTGTTTCATTATCTATACTGCCTGGGGTTGATGCCGTACTTCCTGATCTTGTACCCGAAAATCCTTTCCGTGGTCTTCAGGACCACGGCGGCCTGCCTCAGGTTCCCCCGGCTCGTCTTGAGGGCGTCGATCAGGAGTTCACGCTCGAACCTTTCGATCGCCTCGTCAAAGGACTGGGATTGCTGGGTTCCCGTGTCCTCCGCCGTTTGAAGCGTGGGCGGCAGGTGGTAGCTGTGAATGACCTGGTCGTCGCAGAGGAGCACGGCTCTTTCCATGCAGTTCTCGAGCTCCCGCACATTTCCCGGCCAGTGATACCGCACCAGAGCGTCAATGGCGGGGGTCGAAATGCGTTTGATGTCCTTGTCGTATTCCCTTGCGCACTTCTCCAGGAAGTAGTCGGACAAGAGCAGGACGTCCGCCTCTCTTTCGCGCAGGGCGGGCATGTAGATGGGGTAGACGTTGAGGCGGTAGAAAAGGTCTTCCCGAAACGCCCCTCTTTCCACGTCCCCTGCAAGGTCCCTGTTGGTTGCCGCGATGACACGGACGTTGACCTTGATGGTCCTTGTGCCTCCCAGCCTCTCCAGCTCCCTCTCCTGGAGAACCCTGAGAAGTTTCCCCTGGCTTTCGCGGGCAAGGGACCCGATCTCATCAAGGAAAATGCTCCCGCCCTCGGCCAGTTCGAATTTTCCCTCTTTCTGCCGGCCCGCGCCTGTAAAGGCGCCCTTTTCATGGCCGAAGAGCTCCGCTTCCACCAGGTTGGCCGGAAGCGCCGCGCAGTTGATCTTTACAAAGGGCTTGCTCGCCCTCAGGCTGTTGTAGTGAATGGCATTGGCCACGAGCTCCTTGCCTGTGCCGCTTTCGCCCAGGAGAAGGACGTTGGCGTTGCTCCTGGCAACCTGGGTGATCAGGTAGAAGACCTCCTGCATCTTGCGGCTGTTCCCGAGGATATTGCTGAAGCTGTACTTCCTGCCCAGTTCCTTTCGCAGCCGCAGGTTTTCCTTGTTCAATTCCTCCTTCTCCCGCTCGATTCTCTCCAGGAGCGAGACTTTTTGAGCGATGAGACTGCTGATGATGGTTAGAAACCTCTCCTCCTCGTCCAGGGGTTTGTTTGCATCGTGAAGGCGGTCCACGCTCAAGGCCCCGATGACGCGCCTCCCTTCCACGATGGGAACGCAGATGAAGGAGATCTTCCCCTTCTCAGGCCGCCTTCTTGCGCCGGTGCGGGCCAGGAAAAGCGGTTCCGCCTCAATGTCCGGAACCACGATGGGCCTTCCCGACTCGATGACTTTACCGGTAATGCCCTCCCCGAGCCGGTATCGCCCCTTGTCCTTGGCAGCCGCCGAAATCCCGTGAGCCACCTCAATGTGAATCTCGGAAGTGCCTGGATTCAGAAGGGTGATCGAACCCCGGTTCATTCCCAGGTGATTGGAGAGAAGTTCCAGCACCCTGTGAAGGGAACTCCTCATGTCAAGGGTTGAATGTATGGCGGTTGTGACTTCGTAAAGGCAGGCGATACGGTCCGGTTCCCGGGCTTGGGGTGTTGAGTTCATACGTTTGAAACGCTCCCTGAAAACCCCATGAAAATACAAAAACGTAGCATCGCTGGCAAGCCCTTTCTGCGAAGTGGCCACGGATCCACACGGACACAAGAGACAGGCAGCACAACACGGGAAAGGGGTCTCGACGTTCTCTGTGGTGATGTCAACTGCTGTCGGCGGAAGCCGACAGATCGAGGGACAATGATTTCTGATTGTCGGTGCGGGTCTGTGGCTGATCCGGCTATTTCTCAAGGCAGAGTTTGTGGAAGCTTTCGTCGATGGGGACGCGATAGTTCCCGTCAAAGCATGCGAAGCACAGGTCGCGTTTCGGGATGTGGGTTGCCTTGACCAGGTTCTCCATGGACAGGTATCCCAGGCTGTCCAGGCCGATGAAGTCCCGGATCTCCTCCACGGACTTTTGCGCCGCAATGAGTTCCCCGCGGGAAGAGAAATCGATGCCGTAGTAACAGGGGAATCGGTGGGGGGGGCAGCTCACCAGGAGATGAACCTCTCTGGCGCCTATCCTTCGCAGGGTCGTGATTCGCGTTCGGGCCGTTGTTCCCCGGATGATGGAGTCCTCGATGATCGCGATCCTCCGGTCTCTGAGCAAGTCTCTTACCGGATTGAGCTTCACCTTCACGCCGAAGTCCCGCATGCTCTGTGAAGGCTGGATAAAGGTCCTGCCCACGTAGTGGTTCCGGATCACGCCCATTTCAAGGGGGATCCCGGAAGCCTGGGCATACCCTATGGCGGCGTAGTTCCCGGAATCCGGGAAAGGCATGACCAGGTCGGCGTCCACCTTGAACTCCTCGGCCAGCAACTCCCCCTGTTTCTTGCGAAAGAGGTACACGTTCTGACCGAAAACCGTGCTGTCCGGCCTGGCAAAGTAGATCAGTTCAAAAATGCACTGGGCCCTTTCATCCGGTTCCTCCGGCTGGATGCTGCGCAAACCGTTCCCGTCGATGATCAGGATTTCTCCCGGCTCGATATCCCGGATGTACTCCCCTTCAACAAGGTCCAGGGCGCAAGTTTCAGAGGTGACCACGTAGCCGGAGTCGAGGCGCCCCAGGCACAGGGGGCGAAATCCCTGGGGGTCGCGCATGGCGATCAGGGTGTCCTGGGTCATGATGACCATGGAGTAGGCGCCCTTCACCTGGTTCATGGTGTCGGCCATGGCCTCTTCAAGGCCTTTTTTCATGGCCCTTGCAGCCAGGTGAAGCACCACCTCGCTGTCCGTGGTGGTCTGGAAAAGGTGCCCGTCGCTTTCCAGCGCGTCGCGTATCACGCGGGCATTCACGAGGTTGCCGTTGTGAGCGATGGCCAGCGTTTTTCCCAGATGCTGCACCCGGAAAGGCTGAGCGTTCACCAGAAGGGAGGAACCGGTCGTGGAGTATCGCACATGGCCCAGAGCCATGTGGCCTTTCAGTTTTGCCAGGATCTCCTCCCCGAAGATGTCCGGCACAAGGCCCATGGCCTTGTGCTCCATCACGGTTCGACCGTCGGAGGTTACGATGCCGGCGCTCTCCTGGCCTCTGTGCTGGAGAGCGTAAAGCCCGAAGTACGCGAGTTTGGCCGCGTCCTCGTGGCCGTACACGGCAAAAATGCCGCAGGCCTCCCGCGGCCGCTCGGGCAAAGAAAGGTTATTGAGACTTCGGTCGTTGCAATTCATTTGGCTTTTTGATTTTGACATTTGGAATTTCCGGCCGAGCCGCCTTGTGATACTCCTGGATCGTCCTCACTCCCAGCTCCCCCTGGATCATGGACTTCACGGCGAGCGCCGTGGCCCGCGCTCCCGCAATCGTGGTCGTGTAGGGGATGTCGAAGGTGAGCGCCGTGCGCCGGATGGAAAGGGACTCCCCCATCGCCTTCTTGCCGCTCGTGGTGTTGATGACCAGGTCGATCTCCCGGTTCTTGATCATGTCCACCACGTGGGGCCTGCCCTCGCCCACCTTGTTCACCACCTGATTCTCGATGCCGTAGCGCAGGAGCAGGGACGAGGTCCCCCTGGTCGCCAGGATCCTGAAGCCCATCTGGGAAAACAACGCAGCCGGATCCACAATGGATGCCTTGTCCTCGTCCTTGACACTGATGAACACCGTTCCCGACAGAGGGAGTCTCTGGCCTGCCGCAAGCTGGGATTTCGCGAAGGCCACGCCGAAGCTTCGGTCGATTCCCATGACCTCGCCGGTGGATTTCATCTCGGGTCCGAGCAGGGTGTCCACCCCGGGGAACCGGGCGAAAGGAAAAACCGCCTCCTTTACCGACACGTGGGAGGGAGAGGGCGCCTCCGTCACCCCCATCTCTCGAAGGGTCCTTCCCATCATCACCTGGGTCGCCAGTTTTGCAAGGGGGATTCCCGTCGCCTTGCTCACGAAAGGAACCGTCCTGGAAGCCCTCGGGTTGACCTCCAGCACGTAAATGAGGCCGTCCTTGACGGCGTACTGAATGTTCATCAGCCCGACAACGCCAAGTTCGGCGGCCAGGGACCTGGTCTCTTCCTTGATTCTCTCCAGGACCTCCCTGGTCAACGAGATGGGAGGCAGGATGCAGGCGCTGTCGCCGCTGTGAATGCCCGCTTCCTCGATGTGCTCCATGATCCCTCCCACGATCGTGTCCCGGCCGTCGCAAAGGGCGTCCACGTCGATCTCCACGGCATGGTCGAGGAACCGATCGATGAGCACGGGCTTCCCGGGAGAGGCTTCCACGGCGCGACGCATGTAGCGTTCCAGGTCCCTTTGGTCGTACACGATCTCCATGGCCCGGCCGCCGAGAACAAAGGAGGGCCGGACCAGTACCGGGTACCCGATAGCGGAGGCGACGGCTATGGCTTGCTCCGTGTTCACCGCGGTCCCGTTTTCCGGCTGACGAAGCCCCAGCTTGTTCAAGAGTTCCTGAAACCTTTTCCTGTCTTCGGCCCGGTCGATGCTGTCCGGAGCTGTGCCGAGGATTCTCACCCCCGCCTCCGCCAGAGGGACCGAAAGATTGAGCGGGGTCTGGCCCCCGAACTGAACGATTACGCCTTCCGGCGCCTCCTGCTCGATGATGCTCAGCACATCCTCCCTGGTGAGGGGCTCGAAGTAGAGCTTGTCCGAGGTGTCGTAGTCCGTGCTCACCGTCTCGGGATTGCTGTTGACCA
>JAWOJI010000095.1:0-4098 GCA_046481735.1 Desulfatiglandales bacterium
CGCCGTTCATAGGTGTCGGCAAAGGGATGGTACTTCCAGCCAAAAAAATCAGCCATGGGCGTCTGTTCTATGATATGGGTCTCTTGCATGATTATCTCCCTCTATATGCGTTTTGGATGGGATCCGTTGGTTTGGCCGGTTTCATTTCCGGCCCGTACCAGATGCGGTCAAGGGCAGAGATCGAAGCGAACCGCATCGAGAGAAAATAGGATATCCTTGCCGTTCAGGAAGGCTTCAATGCTGCCGGCAAGTGCGTCGATCTCTTTACACGAAGAATCCCGTAAGTCAGGGAAGAACTCCTTCAGGGTTTCCGCAGCCGGCGTTTCCGGATTGGACAACAGGATGCGCGTGGCCTTGGGCTCACCCTCGTGGACCGACCAAAGCAGGGCCACGTCACCGAAAGGCGTAGGGCGAAGACAGAAAAAATCGGAATGGGAATCCCTCTCAATCATGTGTCCGTCCAAGCTCGAAAAAGTAATCGTCTCCGGCCTTCATCCGGTTTCGTGTGCTTTCCTTGCCTGCGCCGAACGTTCGGCTTTTGGGATATCAGATCGGTGTCGAGCAGGCAACCTTGATTGTGATGGCAACAGCCCCCGTTTTTTGCCGTGAAAATGCATCCCGCTCAGTGCGATCCGTGACGTAGGGCAGGCGACTCCTTTGGTTTCACTCCTCGATCCTCCTCGGGGCCTTCAGGTTCTCGAAAGGCTCGGGACCGTGAGGCTCTAGAACGGCCCGCCTGCCTCAGGTCGGCACGGTGACCGACCCTACATTTTTATGCGCCTCTGGCGCATTCATCCGTGGGGGTGACCGCCCCCAGGGTCATGAGCGTTTACGAGGTCATCAGAATTGTTCTATATGACTTTCCAGCAGCGTACGCGGTGGTTGCGGTTGACGTTGTAAAATTCGATCTCTCCTTTTCTGCAGCGCTCTTCAACAAGGGGGCACCGACCCTGGAACTTGCATCCCGGGGGCGGGTTGAAGGGGCTCGGCACGTCGCCGCGAAGTTCCTGTGTCTCGATATCTTTCGGCCTGTCCGGTGAGGGGACGGACGACAAGAGGGCCAGGGTGTATGGATGAAGGGGGTGATCAAAAAGCGTCTCCGAAGGAGCGTACTCCATGAGATGGCCGAGATACATGACCGCCACCGTTTCGCTCAAGTACCCCACCACATTGAGGTCATGGGAAATGAAGAGATACGTCAGGCCGAGATTGTGCTGCAGCTCTTTCAGAAGGTTAATGATCTGTGCCTGAATCGACACGTCGAGAGCCGACACGGGCTCATCGCAAATCAGGAGTGAGGGATTGACGCTGAGAGCCCTTGCAATGCCGATTCTCTGGCGCTGCCCGCCACTGAACTCGTGGGGATATCGGTCCGACGAAGCTCCGGATATGCCCACTCTCTCCAGGAGTTCTCGAACCCGCATGTTGCGTTCATGTCTGTCTTTGATTCCCAGGGTCCGAATGCCTTCCTCGATGGACTGGCCGACGGTCATGCGAGGGTTGAGTGAGCCGAAAGGGTCCTGGAAAATGATTTGCATTTCCTTCCGGAGCCCCTTGAGGTTTTTCTGGGACAAGGCGCTGATGTCTTCTCCCTTGTAATGGATGAAGCCGGCGTCAGGGTCCAGAAGTCGAAGAACAAGGCGACCCACCGTGGATTTGCCGCACCCGCTTTCTCCCACGAGACCCAGGGTTTCGCCTTTTCGGATTTCGAAGTCCACACCGTCCACGGCTTTTACCCAGCCGGTGACCCGCTGAAAAAACCCCCTGCGGACGGGAAAGTGCTTTTTGAGGCCTTCCACTTTTAATACGAAGTTGTTCATAAGGCACTTCTTTGCTTGTAGAGCACAGGACAGCGGCTCAAGTGCCCGTCTCCATAGTCGCACATTTCAGGAAACTCTTCCCTGCAGGTATCAACGGCGTGCTCGCACCGGGGGTGGAAAGGGCAGCCCTGCGGCTTGTATGCCGGATCCGGGACTGTGCCGGGGATGCTGTACAGGGTTTTCCCTCTTTTCGTTCGATGGGGAAGGGAGGCCAGGAGTCCCATGGTGTAGGGATGGTGCGCAGTTTCGAATATCGCCTCTCTCTTCCCTTCTTCCACGATTACGCCTGCGTACATGACATAAATGCGATCTGCGATTTCTCGCACCACATTCAGATCGTGGGTGATGTAGAGGAGGGCCATGTTCCTGTCCTTCTGGAGCTTCTTGAACAGGCCCAGGATCTGCTTCTGAATGGTCACATCCAGGGCCGTGGTCGGTTCGTCGGCTATCACAAGGTCTGGATTGCAGGCAAGGGCCATGGCAATCATCGCACGCTGTCTCTGGCCGCCGCTCAACTGGTGAGGATAATCCTTGAGCCTTTCCCCAGGGGAGGGAATGCCTACGTCCCTGAGAAGCCGCACACAGCGCTCCTTCAGCTCCCTTTCGGTGAGCGCTTCGTGCACCAGGATGGCCTCCATGATCTGGTCCCCTATGGTGAACACTGGGTTGAGAGAGGTCATGGGTTCCTGAAACACCATGGCGATGCGCTTGCCCCGGATCTTCTGCAACTCCTCTTCTTTGAGGCCGAGGATGCTCCGGCCCTTGAAAAAAACCTCCCCTCCGGCAATTTCACCGGGCGGTTTGGGGATCAGGCCCAGAATAGTGAGGGCGGAAACGGTCTTGCCACATCCGGATTCGCCGACCAGGCACACGGTCTCACCCTGATGAACCTCGTAGGTTACACCGTCAAGAGCGCGCGCAACCGTCTCGTCACCCCGGAAGTAGACCTTCAGATCCTGAACAGAGAGCAAGGAAGGCTTCATAAGTGCCTAATACCTTTCCCTCAGCTTTGGATTCAGAATGTCCCTCAGGCCTTCTCCAAAAAGATTGAAGGAGAGGACCACAATCAGGATTGCAAAGCCGGGAATGAAGGTGAGCCAAGGCGCATCAAAAATAAATCGCTTCCCGTCCGAGAGAATGTTGCCCCAAGTGGCATGGGGAGGCGGTACACCAAACCCGAGAAAACTCAATCCCGCTTCCGTCAAAATCGCCCCTGCAACGCCTATTGTGGCGGAGACCAGAACCGGGGCTATGGCATTGGGAATCATGTGACGGAAAATGATCCGTCGATCGCTGACTCCAAGGGCTATTGCAGCCGTGACAAAGTCCTGTTCGCGTAGAGAAAGAAACTCGGCACGCACGAAGCGGGTCGTGCCCATCCAGCTTGTAAGCCCGATGACGATCATGATGTTGTAAATGCTCGCGGGAAGGAGGGCCACCACGGTGAGGATGAGAAAGAAGCTTGGGAAGCAGAGCATGATGTCCACGAAACGCATGATCAAGGTGTCAACGGAAGTGGCGCCCTTTTGCAACCACTTGCGCTCAAAGCCGTGGTTCCCATGCCTCGGAGAGCGGGCAGCGCGAAAAAGCAAAAGTGTCGCCACGATGAGAAGCGTGAAGCCGGGGAAAATCGAGCGAAACGCAAGGGACATCCCTCCGGCAGAAAGGAGACAGGCGAGCAGAACATGATGGATCCTGATGCTCGCCTGCCCGTAGTAGCCGGCAATGCCGCCGAGAAAAATGCCTATAAAAACGGCTATCCCCACGGCGACAAATCCAACAGTCAGGGATACCCACGCGCCCTGAAGCATTCTTGAAAAGACATCCCGCCCGAGATCGTCCGTGCCGAACAAGTACATGCCCAGGCGAGGCGCTTCGCCGGGTTGGAGCACTTCCATATTGGCTTGCGAGAGGGGCGGCCTGAGCTTTTCGGGAAGCCGAACCAAAGCGGGATCAAAATAAGGCCGGCTCCCTGAGGTGAGCGCCAATCCTGCAAGAGCGATCGCGAAAAAGATCACAAAAATCACCATTCCCGCAAGCGCCAGGCGGTTCTTCCTGAGAAGCCTCCAGAATTCCTGGCGTTGCGTCCTCTTCGGCGCCAAAGGCGCTTCAGGGGAGGTGCTTGCTTGGGATGCTGTCTTCTGTCTTCCTCTCTTACCCATCATTCCACTGTTCCATTCTTCCTCTCACAACCTGATCCTTGGGTCCACAACCAGGTACAACAGGTCGGAAATGAAGGTGCCAATGAGCACCAGCACGGCGGAGATGAAATTGACCG
>JAWOJI010000139.1:0-4359 GCA_046481735.1 Desulfatiglandales bacterium
GGTTAATAGGAGTGGCGGGATTGGGTAGGAAGAAGTTGATAAGCGAGGTGCACTCTTCGACGGCCGAAGAACATGCCACACGCATCTAGAACAAAGAGGCTCAACCTGAGAAGCGTTCTCTCAACGAAAAAACATAACATTAACACAGATGTTCAACAAAACAAAGGGAGGAAAGCCCCATGGATACCACAACGCTCATCATTGTCATCGTCGTGTTGATCTTGTTGTTCGGAGGGGGCGGTTACTATTGGCGGAGACGTAGATAGGTGCTCAGTCTCACATTCTGTCGACGAAAATATAGCACGATCCGTCGACATATTGCAGGATTGTTCACTTCTTGCGAGTGGGCTTGCATTAATCTACGGTGCTCGCTTCCTACCATTCAGGGAGGATACGCCCGTGCGGATAAAAACAGTCATTGAATTGATACTGGCGCTAGGCATGTTGTCGATCGTAGGAGCCGTTGCGCAGGGGGCTGAGCAGCAGGGATCGCAGGAGGGTGCGATTGGCCACACCCCGCCACGACTGAGCTTAACGAAGGGCGAAGTATCATTCTGGCGTCCGGGGGCTCAGGACTGGTCGGAGGCACAGGTCAATACTCCGCTTGCTCCGGGTGACCTGCTCTACACTGGACCGCATGGTAATTTAGAAGTCCAGATCGGCGCCCGCGCATTCGTACGTGGCGGGCCGGAAACCCAGCTTGGATTTGAGAACCACGAGCCTGATTTTCTGCAGTTCAAGGTATCTTCTGGTACTGCCTCCTTCGACCTGCGCACGGTGGAGCCCGGGCGGGCAGTGGAAGTGGACACACCGCACGGAGTGTTCATTATTGAGCAGGACGGCTATTACCGCGTGGATGTAAATGGCGAGCGCACTTCATTCATCACCCGCCGAGGCGGTCAGGCCACCATCGCCTATCCCGGAGGGGAGACTGTTGTCATCGGGCCAAGCGAAGAGGTCACTATTGAGGGCATAGAACGCCAACAAGTGGCTTCCTTTGCCGCACCTGAGCTTGATGAATGGGATAGGTGGAATTACGCCAGAACGGATCACCTCTTGGACGCGGTGAGTGCCCGTTATCTGCCTCCTGAAGTCTATGGGGCAGATGACCTGGACCGCTATGGAACTTGGAGGATCGTGCCCACCTATGGTGCTGTTTGGGTGCCGCGGGGAGTATCTTCCGGGTGGGCGCCATACAGCACGGGCGCCTGGGTGCGAGATCCTTATTATGGGTGGTCCTGGGTGGACACCGCGCCGTGGGGATGGGCGCCATACCATTATGGTCGCTGGGTCTTTGTGAGCGGCTATTGGGCGTGGGCGCCAGGGCCGGTGGTGGTTAGACCGGTTTACGCTCCCGCCCTGGTTGCATTTTTCGGAGGGCCAAGTGTAGGCGTTAGCATCAGCGTCGGCGTTGGCCCCGTGGTTGGTTGGGTCTCCCTGGGGTGGGGTGAGCCTTGCGTGCCGTGGTGGGGACCATCCAGCTTCAGATCCCGGCCGTGGTGGGGTGGCTGGGGTGGTCCGCGCGTCGTGAATAACGTAATCATCAACAGGACCACCGTGGTGAACGTGCAAGAGATTACCGTTTACAGGAACGTCAGTGCCAGGAACTCCGTGGTGGTGGTAAAGGAAAACCACTTTGGCCGCGGCCCGATAACCACGGCTCGCGTCACACAGGTAGATGCGAAGAACCTGAAACCCATCCACACCGAGCCTCGTGTAACTGTGACGCCTGCGAGTTTCGCGCCCAGAGAAAAGAGCGGCATCATTCCTCCCAAGGAGATTTTAACCCGATCAGTGGTCGCCACCCGGCCACCACAAGCCAGGGCGGAGTCAGCGTCCGGGAAAGAAAGGGATGCAGCACCGATCCGGGTCCCCACGCCGGCGCCGCGCATCGTCTCGGCACCTCAGCAACGCGAAACCGATCCGGTGCAGCAGCGTCCGCCTTATGGACAGAGCAAGGTAGAGCGCGGCACAACCGATCGCGCCCAAGCCCCTGCGCCTCCTAAGATTGAAAATCCACAGGTTCGCGAAAAGGCATCGGAGCGTGCCCCTTCGGCGCCCCCTCACGAGCAGGAGCAACGTGGATCCCAGGTAGCTCTTCCCTCGCCGGCAAAGCCCCAGCAGCCTCCAACTCGTCAGACTGAGGCGAAGGCTCCACCGGCACAAGTCCTGCCAGGGGAGCCTGCCAATCGCCTCTCGCCAAATCGAGCCGAGAGGAAGCAGAGCATGGAGAAACCCCAAGAGCGCGAGCAAGTGCCGCCGCGCAGCATGCCACAGAACATGCCACGAGGGCGCCAGAGCGACTAGACCCGGGCTGTCTTCACAGCTCCGTGTGCACCTCCCAAGTCCCCGGTTCATGTGTCCTGATGCATAGCGTCGAGAGCAGAACATCCACAACTTAATAGGGTACGGGGATATCATGAACATCAAATAAGAGAGGAAAGGAGATGATACTATGCCTAACAGAGACGGTAAAGGGCCGAAAGGCAGCGGACCTCGTGATGGTCGTGGCGAGGGTAAAGGCCGTGGGGCTGGTGAGGGTAAGGGCCGAAAGACTGGCAAGGGTGGTGGTCCCCAAAAAGGCGGAAAGAAAGGGAAGTGTTGAGTCCGAACCGGGCAGGGCCTAGGCAAATGGGGATGACGATTGTTTGATCGCCGTGTAAGACATCCAACCCATTCCGCTATCCTGCCCGGCGTGGACGACTATCAGCGGTACAAAGAGCTGCAATAAACACCAAGACCTGAGAACCTCCCGCTTGCCCCTGTATCGGAAGTTGAAGCATGAGTTGCCCGCCAGGTTCCAGGACTCTTTCCTATTGCTCGGGAAGTTCACCTACAGAAATGAGCGATCCCCCTATAGACATGGTGAAAATAAGAAGATTAAATGAGACAATAGGGCGGGTAGAATAACCTGAAGCTTGCTTTTATCGGGAAACAATGCTGAGGCGTTGAACAAAATGAGGTGAGGGAGGATGCCATGCGCGAAAATACCATGATCATCAAACGCACATCGCTTCCTAAGATTCGCGATGCAAAAACCTCGTGGGCTCCATCGTTAGATATCAAAAGGAGCACTGAAGAGACAATAAACTCTTTGCTTATCTCTATCAATAATCGGGGCGATCCTGCAGCTTTAGCCGTTGAGAACATTTTGCTTCGCGAAAAAAACAGAAGATTTGAAAAGAAACTCGAAAAAGCGCAGGACGAGTTGGAGAGAAAGGTTAAGGAACGAACTTTTGAATTGATGGAGGCGAACAGAAAACTGAATGAGCTCTCCATAACCGACGGCCTGACAGGGCTTTATAATCACCGATATTTTTTCCGAGAACTTGAGACAGAATTTGGGAAGGCACTCCGCTACCGAAGGAGCCTCGCCTTGCTCCTCCTTGACATCGACCATTTCAAGGATGTGAACGACCGTTACGGTCACCCCTGCGGGGATCACGTGCTGAAGAACGTGGCGGGACTGCTTAAAGACCATCTTCGAAACTCGGATGTAGCGGCCCGCTGCGGGGGAGATGAATTGTGTATAATATTGCCTGAGACAAATTTGTCGAAGGCTTCGGAAGTGGCTGAAAAGCTGAGACGGCATTTGGGAAAAAGCTCGTTTGCGTGGAACGGCGATTCATTTAGCATTACCTGCAGCATCGGAGTGGCAGCAATCCCGGATATAGGTATTCATGACTGGAATGCTCTTTTTGAGAGTGCCGACAAGTCTCTCTACCGGGCTAAGAGAAAAGGCAGAAATACTGTAGTCGCCATCAATTGCCGCAGAAGGAACTCTGCTTCCAAGGGAAGGCAATGTCGCCCGCAGCAAGTTCGTTCAATTCAATGAAACAAAGGAGGGAATCATGACAATATTGTTAAAAATTATCACATTCTTGTTGTTCATAGCATTCCTGACAAGCAGCATATCAACCGCAGAGGAAGCTCTAAATAAAAAGGTTCACAAACCAAGTTACCAGGAAAGAGTGAGCATGAGTAGCTCGTTGGCGGGAGGAGTTAAGGATGGCAATCCAATCCTGCAAGAGACCAACGGCATCCCCCCTGAGGAGCCTCCTCAGCCGCCATCTGCCCCAAAAGGGTTAAGGATCTCAAAAAGCAAATAGGAAAACGTCACTCTGCACTAAAGGGAGCGGATCTTCCTTTTCAAAATTGGATTGAAACCAGATTAAGTGCCACCCAACTTCATCACTCAATACATGACCATGTGAGGCCTTCTTGGATCCAAAGGTCACCATAAAAAAAGGGAGTTCGAGGCTTGGCACTTGCCTGGATTCTAAAGTGTGCGCGCATCTTTTCCGCCGGTCATCGTCAGAGGAAAGTGAAAAAAGAGTTGCACCGGAGAGAATAACGGCA
>JAWOJI010000216.1:0-9158 GCA_046481735.1 Desulfatiglandales bacterium
ACTAGCGTGTCCGCTCATTCCTGATCCACCATCAAGGCATCATCTGCTGCGTTACCCTCATCTCTCGTCACTGCGGCGTACCAGCCTGCACGCCTCATTCCTTGGGATATCGTGAGCCTTGCATCTGGCGCCTTCCTGGTGATCAGGAATCCTATCCAACCGTTTGATTCAATTCAATGAACCGGAATTAGACGGTGGATTTAGGCTCATTGTCTGTCCTTTAAAGCGAAACGAGCATAACGTAAAATGACTTATTTTACTACCTTTCATTGATTAACCCTCAGAATCCCGCGTTTCCGCCTCGATCTTTCAGCCCATGGCCGAGAGCTGAAGGGCTTCAAGGGCCTTGATCTCGTCCCGCCACTTCGCAGCCTCTTCGAACTCCATCTTTTTTGCCGCCTCTTTCATCTTCTTCTCCAGCTTCCTGATCTGTTTTTCGATCGATTCAGGGGCAAGGTATTGGGCCTCCTCTTCGGCTATGGCAGGCAGTGTCACGTAATCCCTTTCATAGGGGGAGGTCAGGATGTCGTCGATGGCCTTTTGAATCGAAACCGGCGTGATTCCGTGAAGCCGGTTGTAATCGACCTGGAGCCTGCGTCGCCGGCTGCTCTCTTCAATGGCCCTCGCCATGGAGCCGGTTATCCGATCCGCATAGAGGATGACCGTTCCCCGGACATTTCTTGCAGCTCGACCACAGGTTTGGATGAGGGATCGATCGGATCTCAAAAAGCCTTCCTTGTCCGCATCGAGAACGGCCACCAGGGAGACCTCAGGAAGATCGAGCCCTTCCCTCAGCAGGTTGATGCCGACCAGCACGTCGAAGACCCCCAATCGAAGGTCCCTGATGATCTCCATCCTCTCGATGGTCTTGATGTCGGAATGCAGGTAGCGAACGGGGATCCCCAACTCCGCATAGTACTCGGTGAGATCTTCGGCCATGCTCTTGGTCAGGGTCGTAACGAGAACACGCTCATGCTTACTGATCCTGTCCCGAATCCAGACCAGCAAATCATCGACCTGATTCGCTGCGGGTCTGACCAGGATTTCCGGGTCCGTGAGGCCCGTGGGGCGGATGATCTGTTCGGTCACCAACTCGGCCCTTTCGAGTTCGTAAGGCCCCGGTGTGGCTGAAACGTAGATGACCTGAGGAACCCTCTCCTGGAACTCCTCGAACTTGAGAGGCCGGTTGTCAAGGGCCGAGGGAAGGCGAAAGCCGTACTCGACCAGGGTCTGTTTTCTTGAACGGTCGCCGTTGTACATCCCGTTGAGCTGGGGTACCGTGATGTGGCTCTCGTCGATAATCACAAGAAAATCCTTCGGGAAATAATCGAGAAGAGTGGGAGGAGGCTCTCCGGCCGTTCTTCCGGTCAGGTGCCTCGAATAATTCTCGATGCCGTGGCAGTAACCCATCTCGATCATCATCTCGAGGTCGAAAAGGGTTCTTTCCTCGATTCTTTGCGCTTCAATCAGTTTTCCGGCCTCACGAAAGGCCGCTATTCTTTCCTTGAGTTCGTCCTTGATCCGCCGGATGGCCTTTTCTCTTATGTCCGGCGTAGTCACGTAGTGGGTAGCGGGGTAGAGGGTGATGCGGTTGATTTCCTGAACGGCTTTACCTGTGAGAGGATCCATCACCTGGATGGCTTCGATGAGGTCACCGAAGAAATGGACTCGCACCGCCCGGTCCTCTTCGTGAACAGGATAGACGTCCACCACATCCCCCCGGACCCGGAAGCTGCCTCGCGTGAAATCATACTCGCCGCGCTCGTAGTGGATCTCCACCAGCTTTTTCAACATGTCTTCCCTGGAGACGGCTTTCCCCTTCTCCAGGTAGAGGAGCATGTTCTGGTAAGCCTCGGGCGAGCCCAGGCCGTAGATGCAGGAGACGCTCGCCACGATCACCACATCGTCCCTGTCCAGCAGGGAACGGGTTGCAGCGTGGCGCATCTTGTCTATTTGCTCGTTGATGTGGGAGTCCTTTGCGATATAGGTGTCGGATTGAGGAATGTAGGCTTCCGGCTGGTAGTAGTCGTAGTAGCTGACGAAATACTCCACTGCGTTGTCGGGAAAAAGCCTTTTCAGCTCTCCGTAGAGCTGGGCGGCCAGGGTTTTGTTGGGGGCGATGATGAGAGACGGTTTTTGAACCCGTGCTATGGTGTTGGCCATGGTGAAGGTCTTGCCTGATCCTGTGACGCCCAGGAGAACAAGATCCCTGAGCCCGTCCATGACGCCTCTTGCAAGGTCTTCAATGGCTTTGGGCTGGTCCCCGCAGGGCGCCAAATCGGTGGTCAATTGGAAAGCGTTCATGATCTGCGTCTTGTCAGTGTGTTTGGAAAAGGCTACTGGGGCCGGCAGGCACACGGCGCAAGGCGCAAGGCCCACGGAAAAACCTTGAAGTGTCCTGTTTTCTGCCGTGTGCCTTGCACCGTGTGCCTTGCACCGTCTCTATATATCGTATCTCCAGGTCGTTCCCCTGGGGCCGTCTTCGAGCACAATGCCTTTTTCCTTCAGCAGGCTGCGGATTTCATCAGCCTTGGCAAAATCTCGCGCTCCCCGCGCGTTCGCTCTTTCCTCGATGAGGGCTTCGATTTTTGCAGCGTCCATTTTCACGGGGGGAGTCGCGATTTTTTCGAAGAAAACTTCCGGGTCGTCCTCCAAGATGCCGAGTATGCCGGCAGCCCTCAGGATCTGGTCGAGGTCTTTCTCCAGACGGTTCACCCCATCCGCGCCAAGACCCGCATCCATTGCCTTGTTCACCTCGGTGATTTTTTCGAAGATCAAGGCGATGGCATTGGGTGTGTTGAGATCGTCGTTCATAACCTCCACGAATCGTCCCAGGAAAGTGTCGTCGCCCGGATCGGAGAGCGAGCCCTGGAGGGGGAACGCTCCTTTTTCGCCCTCCTTTCCCACGATGTTCCTCACCCTCTGGAGCGTTCGGTAGATCCGGACAAGCCCTGCCTGGAGATCCAGAACAGCGCTTTTCGCGAAATCAAGAGGGCTCCGGTAGTGCTTGGAAAGGAGAAAGAGGCGGAGAACCTCGGGATGGTAAAGCGCAAGAGCATCGCGGATCGTGAGGAAGTTGCCCAGCGACTTCGACATCTTTTCCGACTCGACGGTGACAAAGCCGTTGTGAACCCAGTAACGAGCGAATTCCCCTCCCGTTGCCGCAACGGACTGGGCTCTTTCATTTTCGTGGTGAGGAAAGAGAAGATCCTCGCCCCCTCCGTGGATGTCGAAGGTGGGGCCGAGGAAAAAGCTGCTCATAACGGAACACTCGATGTGCCATCCCGGCCGTCCCGGACCCCAGGGGCTGGGCCAGTTGGGCTCCCCCGGCTTGGCCCTTTTCCAAAGGGCAAAGTCCATGGGGCGCCGCTTTTTTTCGTCTACGGCGACCCTGCTGCCGGCTTTCATGTCTTCAAGCCGCCTTCCCGAGAGCTTTCCGTAGCTTTCGAACTTGTCCACGGCAAAAAAAACGTCCCCGTCGACCTCGTACGCGTAGCCTCTGTCCGTCAGAACGCGGATCATCTCGACCATGTGGGGAATGAATTCGGTGGCTCTGGGTTCCGCATCGGGAATGAGCACACCCAGCTTCCCCATGTCTTCGTAAAAGGCGTCGATGTTTTCCTGGGCCAGGTCCTTGGGATCTTTGCCCACCAGATTCGCCCGGTCGATGATCTTGTCGTCCACATCCGTAAAGTTCCGCACATAGGTCACCTGGAATCCTCGTGCGCGGAGATACCTCACCAGCACGTCGAAAACGATTGCCGAGCGCGCATGACCCACGTGGCACAGGTCGTACACCGTGACACCGCAAGCGTAGAGGCTGACCTCCCCCTTGCGCAGGGGGAGGAAGGTCTCCTTTCTGCGCGTGGCCGTGTTGTAAAGTTTCAAGGACATAGGGGCGCTCCAAAATAAACAGACTTCGCTATGACCGGCACACGGTTCACGGTGCACGGTACACGGTGCGAGACGGCGTATGGGGCTAGTTTTCTCTGATGAGGGTGACGACCGCGAACGCCTCGATGCCCTCCTCGCGGCCGCAAAAACCCATTTTCTCGGAAGTCTTCGCCTTCACGCTCACCCGGCCGGGCGGAACTTTCAAAGCCCCGGACAGCCTCTCTTTGATGGCCGCTGCGTGGGGGGCAAGCCGGGGGTTTTCCGCAACGACGGTCGAATCCACCTGGTTCACCCTGTACCCTTCCTGCTCGACCCAGTGCACGACTTCGGCGAGGAGCATGAGACTGTCGGCGTTCTTGTAGGCCGGATCGCTGTCAGGAAAGTTCTGGCCGATGTCTCCCCGGCAAAGGGCCCCAAGGAGGGCATCGATGACCGCATGGGTCAGGACATCGGCGTCGGAGTGTCCCTGCAATCCCATGGGGTAAGGCAGGTGAACCCCTCCCAGGACCAAGGCCCGACCCTCAACCAGCCGGTGGGCGTCATATCCGAAGCCGATTCGAAACAAGGCGTCTCCCCGCGGCTAATGACATGAACTGCACGTTCCGCCCGAACAGGAGGAACAGCCCGATGACGCGGCGGAAGAGACGTACTTGCCGCTGCTCTTGAAGCTGGCGGCGGACATGAGACGTTCTACTTTTTTCCCCTTGCACTCGGGACAACACACGTCTGAGCTGCTGCCCAGAACGAGACATTCAAATTCCTTCCTGCACTTCTTGCAACGGTATTCGTAAATGGGCATAAAACAAAACCTCCTAATTACGAGTTCCCTTCCAAGCCTTCGATGACCGCTGCGGCAAGAAGAGGAAACATGATCTCGTGATGGCCTGTCAGGGAATACCCGCGGCCCCCTTCCAGGGTCGGCCTTTGGACCACGTTTGTCAGGGGGCGATACTGTCGAATGAAATCCATGTTGACGGTGGTCACTTTCTTCACCTCATGCCCCAAATTCCTGACAAGCGAGATCGCCTTGAGAAAAACCTCCGGCAAAATGACGGCGGAGCCGAGGTTGATGAACACGCCGCCTTCGAGTTTCGAGACAATCCGGGCAAAAAGCCGAAAGTCCAGGTGACTCGCCGCTCCCAGGGAGGCGCCGTCCACCGAAGGGTGAAAGTGGATGGTGTCCGTTCCGATTGCGACGTGCACGGTGACCGGAACACCCAATTCAAAGGCTCTTGCAAGGAGGCTCGAACCTCCATGAGGGAAGCCGGCGAGGGAAAGCCGCAACCCCACTGCCGCGCCGAGGCCCATCTCCGATTTTGCCGCCTCCTTGACGGCTTCGTTGAGAAACACCGCCGGCTCTTCCGCCATGCCGAACTTGCCCTGTCCAAGGTGGGCTGCCACATCTTCCGATGTGTGCCCTGCCATGGCGATCTCCGTATCGTGGATGATGCAGGCCCCGTTCATCGCCAGCCCTCGAATGATCCCCCTTTCCATGAGATCAATGATGACAGGGTTGAGCCCCACTTTGATCACATGGGCGCCCATGGCGAGAAGGATCATGTTCCCCTTCTTGGCGGCGGAGACGATGTCCGATACGGCGCCCATGAAGTCTTCGGCGGCCAGGATGCGGGGAAGAGAGTGAAGCCACGCACTGAAATCGCCGCCCGGGCTCCAAGGTTTTCCGAAATCCTCCGACTTGACCTTGCTTGCCCGTTGAGAGAGAGGATAGGATTGAACTTCCTCCAGGGATAAAGGCTTCCAACCGGTCACAGGTTCCTCCTTGAGTGCAATCTGCTTCTGTCTTGAGAGAGATACCCATGCCTGATGCTTATCAGGGTTTCAAAAAGCCGGGCTTTTGCAATCCGCTGAACCATCGTTCGTCAGTCTTCCTGACTTCCATGCTGGAAAAGGATGTAGTCCACAAGCTGACACAAAACATGAAGGGCGAATTGATGGGCCTCCTGGATTCTTGGCGTGGCGTTGTGCTTGACGACAAGCGCCATGTCCACCAGGGGACTTAGCGATCCTCCGTCCCGGCCGGTCAAAGCTACCGTGTACATCCCCAGACTTCGAGCGGCTTTGACGGCTGAAATCACATTTCTGGAATTGCCGCTGGTGCTGATCACCAGCAATACGTCCCCTTCCATTCCAAGGGCTTTGACCTGCTTGGAAAAAATTTCGTCGAAGGAGTAATCGTTTCCGATGCTTGTAATGATAGATGTGTCGGTGGTCAGGGCTATTGCCGGAAGCGGAGGGCGTTCCAGGATAAACCGATTGACGAACTCGGCGGCGATATGCTGCGCGTCGGCGGCACTCCCCCCATTTCCGCAGATCATGAGCTTCCGGTCGCCGGTGAAGGCCGAGGCGATTCTTTCCGAAAGGAGGGAAAGGTTTCGTGCATTTTCACTGACAAAATCTTCCGTCACTTTCACGGTTTCACGAAGAGCTTTTTCGATGATCTTATCCACAATTTCCCCGTCCACGCGTGTGATAACCGACCATGCGGAAAAACTACGGCTTTTTTGGATACTTGTCAACCGGCGCGCAATCCCCCCTGATCACATCAAGACATCATCTGCTGTGTGGTTATGTTTTTGCTACCGGCCTTTGAACCGGGGAGGGCGTTTCTCCATAAAAGCCTGGGCAGCCTCCAAAAGGTCTTCGCTCATCAGCAGGGCGGCGTTCTTCTGGGCCACATATTCCAACCCGGCCTGGGGGCCATGGGAGCGATTGAACCGTATCACGTCCTTTGCCCCTTGAACAGCCAAGGGCGCGCATGCTGCGATTTCAGCGGCCAGGCTCCCCGCTTCGAGGTAAAGGGAAGGCAAATCTTCACAGAGCCGGGTAATGAAATTCATCCGCAGGGCTTCCTCGGCCGTAAAATTCCGGCCGCTCAGGGCGAGTTCCCTGAACCACCCCTCTCCGACGATAAAGGGCATGCGCTGCAGCGTTCCAAGGTCGGCCACCATCGCCATTTTGGTCTCCCGGACGGCGAAGACGGCGTCCCGTGAGGCAAATCGAATGTCACAGGCGCTCAACAGATCCACTGCCCCCCCGATGCAGGCGCCATGGGCCGCGGCGATGACCGGCTTCCGGCAGGCCTCAAGGGCGTTCATGCTTGCCTGTGCTTGAAGTATGATGAGGCGAAGCCTTTCTCTGGCGTCTGCGGCGGTGGATTGGACGAGAGCGGGAAGGGCTTCAAGATCAAGGCCGGCCGAAAAGCTCTTGCCCTCCCCCTGGACGACCACGACGCGGACCTCCGGGTCCTCGTCGAATTTGGAAAAAGCGTGGGCAAGCTCCGTGAAAAACGGGATGTCCATGGCATTCCGCTTTTCGGGCCTGTTCAAGACGAGACGGGTGACAAAGCCGTCTTTTTCCACCCTGAAACGACTGTAATCGTCCATTGCGTTCCTCCTCTTATTGCGGCAGTTTAGCAAATCCCGAACGGTTTGTCCGTGGAAACCGGTCAAGAAATATTCCCTTGACTCCTTCCGGCGGGGCCGGTAGAGTTCGATCCATTGAGGGAGTCTCCAAAGGAGTCGGCGGAGACCTCCGTCGACGCAATCTGAAATTCCCTTTTTCCCACCCCGAGATTCCCAAGTGTCGCGCTTTGACGATATTCGGCTTTTTTGAAATCCACCCTTGCACTGGGAAGCGAAACACTACTGAAGTAACACGTCGATGCCCTGAGCGGAAGGAGAAGATGCGATGGCCTTGAATCTCGACGCGATCGGCAAAAAGATCGGCCCCAGGTCCAAGAATTACACCTGGAAGGATGCTGTGACCTATGCGCTCGGCGTGGGGGCCGGCTTTTCGGAAGTCCAGTACTGCTATGAAAAAGACATCAAGGTTCTGCCGAGTTTCGGCATCACGGTGCTTTACGACTTCATGTATGAGCTTGCCTCCCTGAGCAATGTGAATCTGGCAGGGATTCTCCACGGTGAACAGGAGCTGGTGTTTCACAACGCAATACCGCCGGAAGGGGCCATGGTCACAGAGGGCGCCATCACCCATTGCTACGACAAGGGGGAAGGGAAAGGCGCCCTGATCGTGGCTGAGTTTGAAACGCGTCACTCCGGCGGACAGGCGCTCTTTACCAGCATCGTAACCGTTCTTGCGAGGTTGGACGGGGGCTTCGGGGGCGAGCCCCCACCCAGGGAAGTCTTGCCCTTTCCGGAAAGACCCCCCGATGCCGAGATTTCTGAAAGCCCTTCAGTGGACCAGCCCCTCCTTTTCAGGCTTTCCGGAGACGTCTTTCCCCTTCATGTGGACCCGGAGTTTGCCCGGACGGCCGGATTTGAAAGACCCATCATGCACGGTCTGTGCACGCATGGTTTTGCGTGCCGGGCCGTGATCCGCCACCTTTTCCCCTCAGAACCTGAGAGGATGTCCCGCTTCAAAACCCGTTTTTCGAGACCCTTGTACCCTGGAGTGCCCATCAAGACCGAGATATGGAAAGAAGGGGAGGGCCGGGCTGTTTTTCGCACCTTAAATGCCCAAACAGGCGAGGTGGTTATCGATCGGGGCATCGTCGAGTGGCTCGGTCGAGAGGAAATGGAGAAGAAAAGGAAACAGGGAAAGATTCGTTTTGACGGCCGGGTGGCGATTGTTACGGGAGCGGGTGCAGGGCTGGGGCGGGTGTATGCGATTGATCTTGCGAGGCGTGGGGCGAAGGTGGTGGTGAATGATGTGGGGTCGGGGAAGGACGGACGTGGAGGGGGGGAGCGAAGTGCGGCGGACCGGGTTGTGGAAGAGATTCGGGCCCTGGGCGGGGAGGCGGTGGCGAATTACGAGAGCGTAGCGACAGCGGAGGGTGGGGAGGCTATTGTACGATCCGCGGTGGAGGCTTTTGGGCGGGTGGACGTTCTGATCAACAACGCCGGGATACTGAGGGACAGGACGCTGGTGAAGATGGAGCCTGAGAGCTGGGACGGGGTGATGGATGTTCACCTGAAGGGTGTGTACAACGTGACGCGGCCGGCGTTTGCGAGGATGCGGGAGCAGGGGTACGGGCGGATCGTGCTGACGAGTTCGGCGGCCGGGTTGTACGGGAACTTTGGGCAGACGAACTACAGTGCGGCGAAGATGGGGTTGGTGGGTTTCATGAACACGTTGAAGCTGGAGGGGGAGAAGCACGAGATCAAGGTGAACACGGTGGCGCCGATTGCGGGGACGCGGTTGACGGAGGGGGTGTTGCCGCCGGAGATGTTTGAGAAGCTGAGACCCGAGTTCGTGTCCCCCCTGGTGCTTTACCTTTGCTCGGA